>NZ_RHPP01000116.1 GCF_003935715.1 Stenotrophomonas sp. 278
TGCCGCTGCAGCTCACGCAGGGCCAGCCGCGCCCGCGCCTGCGCCGTGTCCGCTGCTGGCAGGCCGACGTAAACCCGCAGCGGACGCAGCGCCGGCCGCCCCATCAAGGAAGATATCTCCGACGCCGAGGGGCCACTACTGGCGTAGTCGCGGCCGGCACGGCCCATCTGCTCCCAGCTCACCCAGGAACCCGGCCCGCCGGTCTGCAATGCATCGGTCGGGGCACGCTGATCGGGTGCAATCAGCGCATCGGCCTGGCGAAAGGACGCATCCGCCAGATGCAACGCCCCACGCAACAGCACGCCATTGGCCAGGAAGAAGAACAGCACCGCCGCCACGCTGATGCCCAGAACGCCGGCCACCGGGGCCGGAACGCGCCCACGCGCGGCCCTGCCGACGCGGCGCGCCACCCAGACAAAGGCCCGCCCCACCGCCAGAAGCACCCCGAATGTGATCAACGCGATCAGCAACAGCCGCAGCGAATAGGTCTGCTCCATGGGTGCCAGCCCCATCACGCCGCGCACCGCATCCTGCCAGGGGCGCACCCACCACACCAGCACCGCGCAGCCGAGCAGGCAGGCTAGTGGCAGCCAGCGCAACACCTGCTGCAGCCGGCCCCGGCCCAGCTCGGGCAGCTGCAACAGCCGCCATCCACCCGACAGCCCAACCCCCAGCAGATACCCGAGGGAGAAACACACGCCGCTCAACAGCCCCTGCGCGATGTAGCCGCGCGGTACCAGGCTGGGGGTCAGCGACGCCATGAAACACAACGCACCGAGAACCTCTCCGGTCCGGCATAGCGGGCCGCGCCACGGTCGAACCGCGTTCACCAGCCAGGACGGCAAGCGTGACCGCGCCAGTGCGTTCACAGCTGCAACCGTCCACTGACCAACCCGTACACCGCCACCGCTGCCATACCGGCAAGCAGCCCGAGTACCAGGGTCTCGGCGGGACGGAACGCAATGCCCCGATGCCGCTGCCATGCCCAGAAAAGCAGCGCACCCGGCAGATACAGCAGGCTGGACAGCAGCAGATAGCGACTGCCCCCGGCCAGCAGCATCGCCGCGGTATAGACGGTCGCGCCGCCGGCGATCCAGCGCATGCGCGCGGCCGACGCCGCCTCACCTCGGCCCTGCCCGCCGAGCGCAAGCTTCAACTGATACGCAGCCACCAGCAGGTAAGGCACCAGCGTCATCGCACTGGTCATCATCAAGGCCAGGGTGAATGCGTACTCGGCGAACCAGCTCACCAGCAGGAACAGCTGGATCACCCCATTGGTCAGCCACAACGCGGTGCTCGGCACCCCGGCCCGGTTCTCGCCGGCCAGTGCGCGCGGCATGGCGTCGTTGAGTGCGGCCGAATGCAGCACCTCCGCGGCCAGCAACGACCACGACAGGTAGTTGCCCAGCACCGACACCAGCAGCCCGACGCTGATGAACACCGCACCCCAGCGCCCCGCCACCGCTTCCATCACCCCGGCCATCGACGGATTGCGCAGCGCAGCCAGATCCGGGCGCAGCAGGATTCCGTAAGACAGCACCGTCACCATCACCAGCAGGCACAGCACGCCCAGGAACCCGGCCACCGTGGCAATGCCCACATCCTCGCGACGTCGCGCGTAGCGTGAGTAGACGCTGGCCCCTTCGATACCGACAAAAACGAACACGGTCAGCAGCAGCGTGCCACGTACCTGTCGCAGCAGGGTGTCCGCCCCGGGCGCGTCCCCGCCCCACAGGTTCCATGCGAACACATCGGCGCGCAAGCCCTGCACCACGAACACCACGAACACCGCCAGCGGGACCAGCTTGGCCACCGTCGCGACGGTGTTCAGGAATGCGGCTTCCTTGATCCCGCGCAGGATCAGGAAGTGAAACCCCCACAGCAGCAGCGACGCACACACAATGGACAGTGCATTGCTGCCATCGCCGAACATCGGAAAGAAAAGCCCCAGCGTGGCTTTGATCAGAATCAGGCAGGCCACATCCGCCAGGCAGCACCCCAGCCAGTAGCCCACCGCCGAAAGCAACCCGGCGAAGTCACCAAAGCCGGCCCGCGCATAGGCATAGATGCCGGTGTCCAGTTCGGGCTTCAGCCGTGACAACGACTGGAACACCAGCGCCAGCATCAGCATGCCGGTGCCGGCGATGGCCCACGCAAGCAGCGCACCGTAGATGCCGGTGCGGGTGGCGAAGGCGGCGGGCAGCGCGAAGATGCCCGACCCGATCATCGAACCGACCACCAGTGCGGTCAGCTCGAGCAGGCTCAAGGTGCGGCGGTCGGAGGGCGGGCTCATCGCCGTTGCCAGGGCCGTATGCCGCGATCAGATCTGGATGTAGCCGGTGGCGATCCAGTAGATGCCCACGGCGGCCGCGATCACCGCCAGCGCCAGAATCACCACGTCGGATGGCTTGTTGAACACCCTCGCGCCCTGTTCCCGCCGCGCCCACAGGTACAGCAGGCTGCCCGGTGCGTACAGCACCGCCGACAGCACGATGAACTCGATGCCGCCGGCATACAGCAGGAACACGGTGTAGATCGTGGCCACGACAGCCAGGAACAGGTCGCGGTTGCGTTCCTGCGGACGCATGTCGTAGGTCTCGCCCCGTCGCGTCACCTGCAGGCCGTACGCGGCCACCAGCAGGAACGGAATCAGCGACATCGCGCTGGTCAGGTTGAGCATCAGCGAAAAGGCATCGCGCGACCAGTAGGTACTGATCACGATCAGCTGGATGATGATGTTGGTCGCCCACAGTGCGGCCGATGGCACCCCGTTGGCATTCTCACGCGCGAACACCTTGGGCATGTCGCGGGTGCGCGCAGCTGCGGACAACACCTCCGCGCAGATCAGCGACCAGGTCAGGTAGGCCCCCAGCACCGAGACCAGCAGGCCCACGCTGACGAACACCGCGCCCCAATGCCCGACCACCGCCTCCAGCAACGCCGCCATTGAGGGCTGACGCATGGCGGCAATATCAGCCCGCGGAACCACCGCATACGGCAGCAAGGTGACCAGCACCATCAGCGTGGTCACCACCAGGAAGCCGGTTACGGTGGCCGCGCCCACGTCGGAGCGGTCCTTCGCGTAGCGCGAGTACACGCTTGCCCCTTCAATGCCCAGGAACACGAACACGGTGACCAGCATGGTGGCGCGAACCTGTTCGAAGATGCTGCCGGTGAGGTCGCCGCCGTAGAAGTTGAACTGGAACATGTCCATCTTGAAGGCGAACGCCATGATCGCCAGGAACACCAGGATCGGAATCACCTTGGCGATGGTGACGATCTTGTTGATTGCCGCGGCCTGCTGCACGCCGCGCAGGATCATGAAATGGAACAGCCAGATGCCGGCGGACGCCACCAGAATGGCCACCACGGTGTTGCCGTCACCAAACACCGGGAAGAACGCTCCCAGCGTGGACTTGATCAACACCCAGTAGGAGACGTTGCCGATGCAGCTGCCGATCCAGTAACCAAAGGCAGACAGGAAGCCCGGGTAGTCGCCGAATCCTTCCTTGGCATAGGCGAACACACCCGCATCCAGCGCCGGCTTGCGCTCGGCCAGCATCTGGAACACCCGGGCCAGTGTGTACATGCCCAGACCGGCGATCAGCCAGGCCACCACTGCACCCAGTGGCCCGGTCGCGCCGGCAAAGGTGCGCGGCAAGGAGAAGATACCCGCACCGATCATCCCGCCCACCACCATGGCGGTGAGCTGGGCGCGCGTCATCTTGACGACAGTGGAATTCATGGCAGCCACCAGTATTCAGCAAGGACGTCCTGTCGATCATGCAGGAACCCTCCCCGCACGGCGTCAGTAGTTCTACGCAGGAAACTACGGTAGCGCGGCTGCGACACCCTGCCGCAGGGGGCGCTGGTGCCGCCTTGACCAATGTCATGTCGGAAATCCGGTCGGCGGCGCACGCTGCTGTCAACGAAATCGCCGCTGACACCACGAGGAAGATCCGATGTCCTACCAACCCACCACCGCACAGCTGCTTGACGCCGTACAGAGCGTGATGGTCATCTCCACCACCGACCTGCAGGGCAACATCACCTATGCCAACGACCTGTTCTGTACGCTGACCGGCTTCAAGCGCGAAGAACTGATCGGCCAGCCGCACAGCATGGTGCGTCATCCGGATGTGCCCAAGGCCGTGTACAAGGACATGTGGGACACCATCAAGGCCGGCAGGACCTGGACCGGCATCGTGCCGAACCTCGGCAAGGGTGGCGTGCTGTATGTCGTCGACACCACGGTACAACCTTTGTTCGACGACGCGGGTCAGATCAACGGCTACATCAGCATCCGCCGGGTGGTGAACGACCTGATGGCGCAGTTTGATGCGGTGGAGTTCAGCAAGGAAAAGTTCGACGACTTCTACCAGGCCGCCTGATCATGTCTCCGATCCGCCGCGTACTGGTGGGCTACGGCTCCGAGTCCGGCAATGCCCGTGCCCTTGCGCTGCGCCTGGGCACGTTCCCGGCCTTGACCGCGCACGCGCCGCAGGTGCTGCCCTTCAACGACATTGACGTCGCCGGGTTGGGCGCGGGCGACGTGTTGCTGGCGGTGTCGAGCTCGTTTGGTGACGGCGAGCCGCCGGCCAACGCCGAACGCTTCGCCGACGCGCTGCGCCAGCACCCCGCCCTGCCCGGGCTGCGTTATGCGGTATTCGGCCTGGGCGACACCGGCTACCCCCGGTTCTGCGGCTTCACCAAGGCACTCGATGCCCTGCTGGGCGAGAAGCAGGCGCAACCGCTGCTGCAGCGTGTGGATGCGGATGCCGGCTATGAAGGCTTCTTCGCGCAGTGGGCACCGGTGCTGGGCGAGGTGCTGAACGGAGCCCCGGACGCGGGCCGCGACCTGCACCTGCAGGTCAGCGCCTACAGCGCCGACGATGCGTTCGTTGCACCGATCATCGATCGTCGGCGGCTCAGCCTCAGTGAGCCCGCCGCGTGGCAGGTGCAGCTGGACCTGCGCGGCAGCGGCATGCACTGGCGTGCCGGCGACACCCTGCATGTGGTGCCGCAGAATGATCCGACGTTGTTGCAGGCGCTGGCGGACTGGTACGGCGAACCCGCTGCGACTGAACTGCTGCGCCACCGTGAACTGCGTCAACTGGGCAAGGGATTACTGCGCGATCTGGCCAGGATGAGCGGCAGCGAGCCCCTGAAAGAGCTGCTCAAGTCCAGCCAGCGCCCCGCACTGGAGGCCTATCTGCATGGCGCCGACCTGCTGGACGTGCTGAGAGACCACGCCACCCCGGACAGCGTACCGCTGCCGGCACTGCTGGAACGGCTGTCGCCGTGTCTGCCGCGTGCCTACTCGATTGCCTCATCCGGCGGCGACAGCGTAAGTCTGTGCATCCGCGAGGTGCGTTATCTGCGCAACGGGCGCGAGCGCGTGGGCACAGCCACCTCCGGTCTGCTGCATGGTGACGCAACGGCAAAGGTGTATTGCCGTTCCAATCCGGGCTTTCATCTCGTTGCCGACAGCACAGCTCCCCTGTTGATGGTCGGCACCGGAACCGGCATCGCGCCGCTGATGGGGCTTGTCCAGGAGCTGGCCAACGCCGGCGCACCACGTGAAGTGCACATGTTATTTGGTGAAAAGCACCGTGCCCGGGACTTCCTGTACCAGCCGCAATTGCAGGCCTGGCAGGACGAGGGTTGGATCACCCGGTTGCATACCGCGTTCTCACGCGATGGCAGCGACAAGTACTACGTGCAGCATGTACTGGCCGAGCAGGCTGGGTCGGTTGCTGACCTGATTGAACGCGGCGCCCACCTGTACCTGTGCGGCAACAAGCGGCATCTGGACGGCGCGTTGCAGCAGGCCATCAATCAGCTGGGTGCTGCGGCGTTCGGGAAGGCGGATACGTGGAGCCTGCTGCGTGAGCAGGGACGATTGCACTGCGAGCTTTACTGACCCGCCCGACTGCCAACGGGACTGCCAACGGAATGGCGATCATGGCACCCGACTGCCAACGGGGTGGCGATGATGGCGAAGACCTGTAGAGCCGGGCTTGCCCGGCTGCTTTCGACGGTACCGCGAGAAGCAGCGGGGCAAGCCCCGCTCTACGGGGCTGCCGTTGCCGACGGCAGCGGGTCCACGTCGGCCAGCGCCTGCAGGCGCTCAGGCTGCAGCAGCACGATCTCGCGCTGGTTCACCGCGATCAGCTGCTCGTCGCTGAAACGACGCAGCACCCGGCTGGTGGTTTCAGGGGCCATGCGCAGGTAGTTGGCGATGTCCAGCTTGGTCATGGTCAGGTTGAAACGTGTCGCCGAAAAGCCACGCTGCGCATAACGCGCGGACAGGTCCAGCAGAAACGCAGCCAGGCGTGCATCCGACCGGTGATTGGCCGCCAGCGTGGTCACCTTTCCGATCTCCGCGCTGAGCAGGCTGAACAATTTCGCCTGCAACCCCGGCATGCGGCTGGCCAGCACGCTCATCTTTGGGAACGAGAACCGGCACAGGTACACCGTGTCCAGCGCGACCGCATTGCACGGATAGCGGGCACCATGGATCGCGTTGAGCCCGATCACCTCACCCGGCAGGCTGAACCCCAGCACCTGCTCCACCCCCTGGCTGTCGACCAGAAAGGTCTTGACCATGCCCGCACGCACGGCGGCAATGGCGTCGAAAGGATCACCGGCGCGGAACAGATACTCCCCGGCCTTGAACGGCCCGACATGGTCCACCAGCACGTGCAGTTCGCCGAGCGCCTGCTTGTCGTAACCCTGCGACATGCAGGCTTCGGAAAAGGCACAGGTGCTGCAGAAATGCAGCGCGTCACCGTCGTCGGCGGCCGCCGGATTCGGTGTGGAACCGCTCGCCGTGCGGACAGTCACGGATCAGCGCGCCGCAAGCGCGAAGTCGAGACCCGCGCGCACCGCCGCCATCTGCGCCGCATTGCACTCCGCGGCGTTGGTCCGCGGGCTGTCCGGATAGACCTCGGTGGTGGTGGCAAAGCGGGCATCGGTGAAGCCGGCGCAGGCCCCGATCGAGCGCGACTCGCCCCACACCACCCCGTGCGACTGCAGGGGCAGCCCCACCAGGTGCCCCTGCGCGTCAGCCGGTGCGATGTGGGTGATGGGCTCCACTGCGGCGATCAGCGCCTTCTGGAACGCATGCTCGGGGTTTTCGCTGTTGCCGATGACATAGAAACCATCCGGGATGGTTTCCGGCACCCAGGCCTTGCCATCACGCGAGGCAAGCGCAGGATCAAATTCGTGCGCGTCACTGTCCGTGGTTTCGTGCAGGTCCAGGTGCACCAAGGGCTTGATGTCCTGCGCATCGATCCAGTTCATCAGCGCGGCGGACTCCACGATCAGGCCGCCATTGCGGAAACTGCGGTTGGGATCCACCGCGTCGTGGTTCCAGCGCTGGATGCGCTCGTAGCCCCAGGGGCATACGCAGGGCACTACGACCAGGTTGAGCCTGCCGGTATACTCACCTGCATGCTGCTGCAGAAACTGCAGCGCACCGTGAACGCCACTGGTTTCATAACCGTGCACGCCACCGGTGACCAGCGCGGTCGGCAAAGCGTCATCCCAGTCCCGGCTGACCACGGCCAGCAGCGGATAACGGTCCGGACCAGTTTCCAGCACACCGTACCGCACCACCTCAAGCGTCGCCGGCAGATCCTGCACCACCTCAACCACATCGCGCGCGTGGCTGCGCTGGACGATCTGCCGCTGCCGCCACTGTGTGCGTTCGTCGTCGCCCCAAGGCTGGCCCGGCGTACCGACCGGATAGAAATGCGAAGTCGTCATGGCGCAGAATTCCAGTTTCGTTCGCCCCATTGTAGCGACACGCCATGCGTGTCGTCGGAACCCCAAATAAAAAGGGGAGCCAGCAACCCGGCTCCCCTCCCCGCTTCATGCGGCCTGTACTTCCTCATAACCGGTGAAACGCATGTCACTCGATGCCCGTCCCTGGGTCAGCGAGCGCAGTGCCGTGGTGTACCCGGACAACTGCGCCAGCGGTGCCATGCCGACCACCTCCGCTCGACCGCCCAGGTCATCAATGGACGACACCCGTCCGTGACGACGGTTGAGGTCGCCCACTACGTCGCCCACATGCACCGACGGCACATGGATGGCGATCTCCATCACCGGCTCCAGCAGACGCGTGCCGGCCTGGGCCAGCGCGGCCTTCACCGCTTCCGCACCGGCGCGGTGGAACGCCATGTCGGAGGAGTCCTTGGCATGGGTCTCGCCGTCGATGAGGGTGACCGTGAGGCCCACCACCGGGTGGCCCTGCGGGCCTTCCGACAGCGCTGCACGCACGCCCTTCTCCACCGCCGCCACAAACCCGCGCGGAATCACCCCGCCCACGGTGCGATCCTCAAAGTTGACCTCGCCATCGTCGCGCGGGGCCACGTCGATCACCACGCGGGCAAACTGACCCGAACCACCGGTCTGCTTGACCACCTTGCCTTCCACCGCCCGCACGGCCTGCCGCGGCGTTTCCTGGTAGGCCACGCGTGGTGTCCCCGTACGTACATTGACGTTCCACTCCGTACGCAGGCGTTCCACCATGACCTCCAGGTGCAGCTCGCCCATGCCCCAGACCAGGGTTTCACCGGTGTCCGCATCGGTGTCGACACGGAACGACGGGTCTTCCTGGGCCAGGCTGGCCAGGCCCTGGCTGATGCGGATCAGGTCGGCGGCCTTCTCCGCGGTCAGACGCCACGCCAGCACAGCCTGCTGCGCCTGGATCGCGTCCAACCGCAGCGGATGGGCCGGCGCACTGAGCGTTTCACCGCTCACCGCATTCTTCCAGCCCAGCACGGCCACGATGTCGCCGGCCATCGCCTGCTGGATGTCGTGGGTCTGGTCGGCCTGCACCCGCACCAGCCGGCTTACCCGCCGTCCCTGCGGATGCTGCGAACTGGCCAACGTATCGCCCACCCGCAGCGTGCCCGAGTACAGGCGCACGAAGCTCAGCGCACCGTGATGCTGATGGGTGATCTTGAACAGCAGCGCCGCCAACGGACCGGTTGCGTCCGGCGGCAGCACCACCTCACCCCGGGCGTCTTCAGCAACCACCGCCGCACGATCTTCCGGTGCCGGCAGATAGTCGACGATGGCGTCGAGCAGGGTTTCAATGCCCTTGCTCTTGAACGCCGCACCTGCCAGCACCGGCACGCCCGCCCCGGCCAGCGTGGCCCGGCGCAACGCCGCACGCAGCGCCGCTGCACCGACCTCACCACCGCCCAGCCACAGGTCTGCCAGAAGCTCGTCATGGTCGGCAACCGATTCAACCAGACGCGCACGTTCGGACTCCCATTGGGCGTGTTCGTCCGGACCCCAGCCGCTACGGGTCGGCGTGCCGGCTTCGTCCCAGCGCACCACGCTGCGATCAACCAGGTCAACCCAGCCGCTGAAAGCCGCTTCGGCACCGATCGGAACGCCCAGCGCCCACGGTCGCGCCTGCAACTTGTCCTGCAGCTGATCCAGCACGCGTTCGAACGACGCACCGATGCGGTCCATCTTGTTGACGAACGCAATCAGCGGAACGCCGTGGCGACGCGCCTGGTGCCACACCGTTTCCGATTGCGGCTGTACGCCGTCCACGGCGGAGAACACCGCCACCGCGCCGTCCAGAACGCGCAGCGAGCGCTCCACTTCAATGGCGAAGTCAATATGGCCCGGGGTGTCGATCAGGGTCAGGTGATGCAGGGGCTGGTCACGCGGGGCCCAATGCGCCTGCACGGCGGCGGCACCGATGGTGATGCCACGCTCGCGCTCGATCGCCGAAAAATCGGTGGTGGTCGCGCCGTCGTGGACTTCGCCCACGCGGTGGATCTCGCCGGTTTTCCACAGCAGGCGTTCGGTGAGCGTGGTCTTGCCGGCGTCGATATGGGCAATGATGCCGAGGTTGCGCCGGAGGTTGAGGGTGTTCTGGGTGTTCATGGAATGCGATCTCGTTGCCAACGTTGGGAGAGCCGCACGCCGTCATTGGCTAACGGGCGTGCGGCCAGGTTTGGGGCTCGGCGATCAGGTGCATGGCACGTTCTCCTTGGTCATCGATGGGTTGCGGTGCTGAAACGAAAAGAGCGCCCGGTGGGCGCTCTGTCTGGGATCTGTGGAGTGACCGGGAATCCGGTCAACCGCCTGAGCCGCAAGGCAGACGCGCCCGTTCCGCGCGAACGCGGTTCTGGGTAAAAAACGTCAGGAGCGGCATCAAGGTCATTTCGGTTCAGGTCCGGGATATGGGGCGCATTCTAGACCTCTGATTGAGGGATGCAAGCGATGATTGCACCCATCCATGGAACACAGGCGATCAGTTCGCCTGACAAGCAATACAGGTGCAACAGCCGGTCGGCACCAATATTCTGTATATGCGAATAGGTCGCAATTGCATCATGCAGATTTAACTTTTAGAATGCGTCACGCAACGTCGTATCCACGGCGGTTTCGACGCTGGTAGCCGCTTCGGTTAGCGCGCACAGGCCAGCGCCTGCGCCCTTTCCGAATTTCGAGTGCCCCATGTCCTTCTCCCCCGCCCGTTTCCCTCGGTTGACCCCCAGCCGGCTTGCGCTTGCCTGCGTACTGGCCGCAGCCGCACCGGCCGCCTTCGCCCAGAACGCGACCGAACTCGACAGCGTCCAGGTCAACGCCTACCGCACCACCAACAGCACCAGCGGTGCCACCAAGACCAGCACCGCGATTTCGGAAACCGCGCAGTCGCTCTCGGTGATTGAACGTGCGGAACTGGACGCGCGCGGCGTGCAGTCGCTCAATGACGCCATGCGCTACGTCGCCGGTGTCAGCCTGGAAAGCAGCGGCATCGACAACCGTGTCGATGACTTCCGCATCCGCGGCTTCGATGCCGGCAGCTGGGCCAACAATGTCACTTTGGATGGCATGCGCGCGCCGCAAGGCAGCCAGTGGAACCGCAGCATGTTCGACAGCTGGAACCTGGCGCGCGTGGAGGTGCTGAAGGGCCCGTCGGCGGTGATGTACGGTCAGATGGCACCGGGCGGCATGGTCAACCAGGTCAGCAAGACCCCGACGCCGGGCCAGGAGCAGCTGCTGCGCCTGGGCGTGGATGCCAACGGGCAATACAGCGCCGCCTTCGACGTGGGTGCCGGCACTGCCGACAACACCCACCTGGGCAGGCTGGTCGGCCTGTACCGCAATGGCAACACCCAGATCAAGCACACCGAACAGGAGCACTGGTTCCTGGCCCCCAGCTACACCTGGCAGATCGCCGAGCGCACCCGCCTCACCCTGCTGGGCATGTACCAGAAGGATGACGGCGGTTCGACCTATCAGTTCCTGCCGATGGCCAGCACGCTGCAGCCCACGCAGTACGGTTACATGAAGAACACCACCTTCATCGGCGAACCGGGCTGGAACACCTTCGACCGCACCTTGTGGACGGCGGGCTGGATGTTCGAGCACGCATTCAACGACCACCTGACGCTGATCCAGAACGCGCGCCGCACCCACGTGGATTCACTGTACCGGGGCGTGGTCACCTTCGGCGCGCTCAACGCCGATGGCCGCACCCAGAACCGCCGCGGCGTGCAGGGCACGGGCGATTCCGACGGCGACACGTTCGACACCCGCCTGCAGGCACGCTTCAGCACCGGTGCGGTGGACCACACGCTGCTGCTGGGCTGGGACTGGCAACGGGCGGACTGGGAAGGCGTGCGCAGCGCGATGAGCAACCCGCGCGCCATCGATGTGTTCAATCCGGTGTACTACAACTACCAGCCCACGGTGAGCACGGAAACGCCAACCGCCGGTGTGAACCGCCAGAGCGGCGTCTACCTGCAGGACCAGCTGGCGGTTGCGAACTGGCGTTTCACCCTGGGCGGTCGCTATGACTGGACCAAGGACGACACGCTGAGTGCGACCCGCAACATCGCCACCGGCATTTCCCAGCCCGGCCCGCACAATGTGATCAAGAACGAGGCGTTCACCGGCCGTGCGGGCGTGCTGTATGTATTCGAGAACGGACTGACACCGTACGTGAGTTACGCCGAGTCGTTCCAGCCGTCGACCAAGTCACCGCTGGACAGCTTCAACCGCGACGCGTTCGACCCGGTCACCGGCGAGCAGTGGGAAGCGGGGCTGAAGTACCAGCCTGCGAATGTCGATGGCCTGCTGACACTTGCGGTGTACGACCTGCGCCAGCAGAACATGATCGTGGACGACCCGAACCCGGCGCACCGCAACTGCGGCAGCACGGGCACGACCGTCTGCTCGATCCAGGGTGACGAGGGCCGTGTGCGCGGCATCGAACTGGAAGGGCGCATCACGCCGTTCGAGGGCTTCAGCCTGATCGGTGCGGCATCACGAATGGATTCGGAAATGATCCGTTCCAGCGCCTATTCCGGCAAGCAGCTGGCGATGGTGCCGGATTACACGGCCTCGTTCTGGGCGGACTACACCTTCCAGGCCGGCGCACTGCGCGGGCTGAGCCTGGCCGCCGGTGCACGCTACAACGGCGAAAGCTACGGCGACAGCGCCAACCTGTACCGCATTCCCTCCTACACCCTGTTCGACGCGGCCATCCGCTACGACCTGGGCCAGCTGGGCAGCACCCACGTCCAGCTGGCCCTCAACGCCAGCAATCTCTCTGACAAGCGCTACGTGTCCACCTGCACCGGCGTCTCGTCCTGCTACTACGGCAGCGGCCGCACGGTGATGGCGACGGCGACATTCGGTTGGTGATGTGATTGCGTGATCTACGGGTCGCCGGGCGTTGCCCGGCTGCTGTTGGATTTTTGGCGAACAACCCTCGGCTGCTGCACTACGTGCTTTGGTCCATGGGAAATCCCAGATCAACGGCAATGTCGATCCGTGTTCATGCGTTACCGAATGGTGGGGACTTCACTGCCGTCGTCTGTCGACCGACGCTACCGAGGCTGCGTGCTGTTGATCTTCCGTGGCCGCCGGCCAAAGACATTGGTAGCGTCGGTCGACAGACGACGGCAGTGAGATTGTCAGCGATCGGTAACGCATGACAATGGATCGGAGCTGTCGTTGATTTTGATCTTCGATGGCCACCGCCACCCCAGAGAACCGATGACTGCCGGCTGTTCGCCAAAAACCAACAGCAGCCGGGCGAGCCCGGCTTTAGGTGCACCATGCAATCCGAATTGTTGGCGCGGATCAGGAATCCGCCACCACCACCAGCGGCACGTTGCGCTGCGGATGGCGCAACACCAGCACGTGCTGGTGGTACACGCGTTCGATGTGTTCGCGCGTGAGCACTTCGTCGGGCGTGCCGTCGGCCGCGACCCGACCCTGCTCCAGCAGCACGATGCGGTCGGCATAGCCGGCCGCCAGATTGAGGTCGTGCACCACCACGATCACGCAGGCACCGTTGTTCGCCAGTTCGCGCACTGCGCGCAGCGTGCGTTCCTGGTGACGCAGGTCCAGTGCCGCCGTCGGCTCGTCCAGCAGCAGCAGCGGCGTGTCCTGGGTCAGCACCCGCGCGAACGTCGCGCGG
>NZ_RHPP01000117.1 GCF_003935715.1 Stenotrophomonas sp. 278
GCAGTGCCGCCCTGCAGCGTCTGTTTGCCGGGGCCGAGCAGCCCGAGCCGCTGCTGGCCGCCTTTGCCAACGGCATGGCCACGCTGCCGGGTGAACTCGGCGACATGGGCCTGCGCCTGCAGTCGGCGCTGCGCAGCGCCGACTGGGTCAGCTACGGCCGCGCCATGCGCCAGCTGATCGACAAGTACATCCGCACCATTGAACAGGACAGCGCCGACGGCCCACCCGACAGCCTGCGTCTGCGCGAACTGCTGCGGCATACCCTGGGTGTCACCGTGGCCAGCCTGCTGCAGAACATGCCCGAGCTGAAGGACGAACCGGTGCAGCTGGCCGCCGAACTGAGGCAATGGCATCCCGGCATTCCGTTGCAGCCGCTGGAAGTGCGCCTGCGCGAGCTGACCCACCAGATCGGGGTGCGCAGCGACGGCTGGCAGGAGCAGCAGGAGCTGCTGCTGAGCCTGTTCGACCTGCTGCTGGAGAACATCAGCGAGCTGCTTGACGACAGCAGTTGGCTGCAGGGCCAGCTGCACGCCGTGCGCGCCCTGATCGGCGGTCCGCTGGACCGCGACTCGGTGGAGCAGGCGCGCAACAATCTGCGCGAGGTCATCTACAAGCAGAGTCTGCTCAAACAGGGCATCGTCGAAAGCAAGGCCGCCATGCGTGGCTTGATGGGCGAGTTCATCGAACAGCTCGACGGCATGGCCACCCACACCAGCGACTATTACGACCGCATCAGCAGCTATGCAATGGCGTTGAAGGAAGCGCGCAGCATCGCCGACCTCAACCAGCTGCTGCAGGACGTGCTGCGCGACACCGGCAAGGTGCAGGAACAGGCCCTGCAGGCGCGCGACCACCTGGGCAACGCGCGCCGCGAGGTGGAGCAGGCTGAGGCGCGCATCGCCGAACTGGAGCTGGAACTGAGCGACATGTCCGGCCAGATCCGCACCGACCCGCTGACCGGCGCGCTCAACCGCCGTGGCTTCGACGAGCTGCTGGAACGCGAGATCGCCCGCGCCACCCGGCACGCACATCCGCTGGCGATCGCCCTGCTCGACCTGGACGACTTTCACCAGACCAACAGCGAGCACGGCCATCCCGGCGGCGACGCCGTGCTGCGCCACCTGGTGGCGGTGTGTCAGCTGCTGTTGCGCAACTCCGACGTGGTCAGCCGCATCGGCGGCGATGAGTTCGTCATCGTGATGCCGGAGACGCCCGCGGCCGACAGCATGTCGACCCTGCTGCGGCTGCAGCGCTCACTGGCGCAGCGACCGCTGCATCTGGATGAGCAGCGGGTGCCGGTGCATTTCAGTGCGGGGGTGACGCAGTGGCAGGCCGGGGACAGCGCGGAAGTCGTGCTCAAGCGCGCGGACGCGGCCCTCTATGCTGCCAAGCGGGTCGGCAAGAACCGGGTTCAAGCGGGCTAGCGCCCGTAGAGCCACGCCCTGCGTGGCTGCGAACGTGTCTCGCACCGCGAAGCCACGCAGGGCGTGGCTCTACATTCGGGGATCTGGCACCGCGAAGCCACGCAGGGCGTGGCTCTACGGTCAGTGCGCGGCGGACTTGCCGCGCGCCCTCTGGATCCCGGTCACCGCCAGCAGCACCACCGCACCGGCGATGACACCCACCACCAGGTTGCCGAGCGCTTCCACCAGCCAGCCAACGCTGGTCTGGTCGGCCAGGCCAAGCACGAAGTGATGCAGCGCCGGCACGTTGTGCACCAGAATGCCGCCGCCGACCAGGAACATCGCCAACGTGCCGGCCACCGACAGGAACTTCATCAGCCACGGTGCCGAAGCCACCAGCCCGCGACCGAACGCAGCCACCGCACCGCCCTTGCGCGACAGATACAGGCCGGCGTCATCCAGCTTCACGATGCCCGCGACCAGTCCGTACACGAACACCGTCATGCCCAGCGCGATGACGACCAGTGCGGTCACCTGGTTGATGAACGGCTGGCCGGAGACCACGCCCAGCGACAGCACGATGATCTCCGCCGAGAGGATGAAGTCAGTGCGGATCGCACCCTTCACCTTGTCTTTCTCCCACGCCACCATGTCCACTTTTTCGTCGGCCAGGGCTTTGGCCCGCTCGGCCTTGTGCTGCGCATCTTCTTCCTTGGAATGCAGGAACCGGTGCGCCAGCTTTTCCACACCCTCGTAGCACAGGAACGCGCCGCCGATCATCATCAGCGGCACCACGATCGGGATCGGATAGCCCTTGGTCTGCAACCAGGCTTCCAGCGCGCTGATCGCCAGCGCGGCCGGCACCAGGATCGCCTTGTTCACCAGCGACCCCTTGGCGACCGCCCACACCACCGGCAGTTCGCGGTTGGCGCTGACCCCGGTCACCTGCTGCGCATTGAGCGCAAGGTCGTCACCCAGCACGCCTGCGGTCTTCTTGGCCGCGACCTTGGTCAGGATCGAGACGTCGTCCAGCAGGGTCGCAATATCGTCGAGCAGGGCAAACAGGCTGGCACCGGCCATGGCTATCCAAGGTTCATTCAGTTGCGGCGATTCTGACTGATCAGGACCTGTTCGTGGAAGACGGCCGGGTTCACCGGCCCACCACCGGGCCGCGGCCACACTGCGGGTAGACCTGCGCTGGAGTCCCGCTTGAACAAACCGCCTGTCCCTTCCGAGTCGCCCTCGCTGGTCAAGGGCATGAACCGGCGCAGCCAGATCCTGCGCCTGCTCCTGCGCTACCGCCACTCCGGGGTGTTCTCGGGCATGAACCTGGATGCACGTGCCGGACATGAGCTGCCGCCGGAGGGCAATCCCGAGCAGTTCGTCAGCGACCTGGAATCGCTGGGCCCCACCTTCGTCAAGCTCGGGCAGATGCTGTCGACCCGACCGGACATGGTCCCGGTTGAGTTCGCCACCGCACTGGAGCGCATGCAGGAAAAGGTCGCACCGATCCCGGTCGAGCGCATCCACGCGATCATCGAACAGGAACTGGGGGCACCGGTCTCCAAGCTGTTCGCCCGCTTTGACGCGGCTCCGCTGGGCTGTGCTTCTATCGCGCAGGTGCATCGCGCGCAGCTGCACGGGGGTCGCGAGGTGGCCGTCAAGGTGCAGAAGCCCGAAGTCGCAGCGCAGCTGCGCTCGGATCTGGACGTGCTGCGCAGCTTCGCCCTGGCCGCCGACCATCTCACCCAGGTGGGCCGCCGCGTGCGTCTGCGCGACTGGCTCAACGAGTTCGCCAAGACCCTGATGCAGGAGCTCGACTACCAGGCCGAAGCGGAAAACCTGCAGCGCTTCGGCCAGCACCTTCGCCCGTTCAAGCGTCTGTGGGTGCCGCAGCCGGTCTGGGACTACTGCAGCCACCGGGTGCTGACCATGGAACTGGCCCAGGGCGTGCGCGTGGACATGATCCCGCACGTGCGCCGCACCGAGGAGCCGATGGTGCCACTGGCAGCCGCCCTGATACGGGGCTACCTGGACCAGATCTTCGTGCACGGCGAGATTCACGCTGATCCGCATCCTGGCAATCTGCGCGTGACGCCGCAGGGCCGCCTGGCGATCTTTGACCTGGGCATGGTCGCGCACATGCCACCGCGCCTGCGCGAGCGCCTGCTGAAGGTACTTTTTGCCGCAGTGGACGGACGCGGCGAGGAAGTCGCCGACGAGATCATCGGCATGAGCACGCGGCTGGAGGCGTTCGATGAGGAACGCTATCTTCGTGAGACCGGCCAGCTGATCGCGCGCTATGCCGCCAACAGCAGCTTCTCTGAAGGCCGCGTGGTGCTTGACCTGGTTCGCATCGCCACCGCCAGCGGGCTGCGCACACCGCCCGAGCTGAGTCTGCTCGGCAAGGCGCTGCTCAATCTGGAAACCGTGTGCCGGCTGCTGGACCCGGATCTGGACACCCGGCGCATCGTCGAGAGGCAGTTGCAGCACGTGATGCGGGCGCGCCTGCGCAAATCACTTTCGGCCGCCAACCTGGCCAGCGAGGCGATGGAAGTGCAGCAGCTGCTGCGCGACGGCCCACGCAAGATGTCCGACATCCTGGCCCTGCTGGCCGAGAACCGCCTGCAGATGAAGGTGACCGGACTGGAAGAGTCACGGCTGATGGAAAACCTGCAGAAGATCGCCAACCGCGTTTCCGCCGGCATTGTCACGGCAGCACTGATTCTTGCCGCGGCGCTGATGATGAAGGTCAACACCGGCTGGCATCTGTTCGGTTACCCGGCGATCGCCATGATGCTGATGATGATCGGCGTGGTGCTCGGCTTGGGCATCATTCTCAGCGCGTTGATATTTGATCGCCGCGCACGCTCGAAGGAAGAGCGTGGTCATCGGTAACCACGCGTTCATGCGTTCACGCTGGTTTTACACCTTCCATCACGATGCGTAGTAGGCGCTGAGCGGGCGTTTTCAACAAACATTTCAGTCAGGTTCGCGCAGGCATGATCCAGTCATCAGCCTGTCATGCAGGCGTGCTTGGAAGCGAACTACCGCCTATGACCTGGATCCTGCTGCTGTCATTGCTCGTGCTCACCGTGTTGTTGCTGGCCTCACGGCGTTGGGTATGGTGGAAGGCGTCACTGATGTCGGTGCTGCTGCTGGCCCTGAGCGTGTGGTGGCTGATCAACAAGCTCTCCGGCGACGGCCTGAATGCGGCCACGCTGTATCACCTCGGTGCGGAGATGGAAGGGGCCGGTATCGCTGACTTCAAAGGCTACATTGCCGGATTTATCGCACTGGCCCTGCTGTCATTGGGGCTGCCTGCACTGCTGGTGCGCCGCCGCAAATGGCGGCAGGCACGCCATGGCGGCTCGATCTTCGCCGGCTTCGCGGTGATGTGGCTGGTCGCCATCGGCGTCAGCCCGCTGTACCGTGACGGCCAGCGCCTGTATCAGCAGACCCGTCCGGTCGACTACAGCGTGATCGCGCCGGAATACCAGGTGCCGCAGCAGCCGCTGCGCAAGCCTCGCAACATCGTGTGGATCTATGGTGAGAGCCTGGAGCGCACCTATCTGGATGAAGCCGCGTTTCCGGGCCTGATGCCCAACCTCAACCGCCTGGCCGCACAGTCCCTCGATGTCCGTGGGCTGGCCCAGGCCGAAGGCGGCGGCTGGACCATCGCCGGGCTGGTGTCTTCCATGTGCGGCGTGCCACTGACCACCGCGCAGGGCGACGAGAACAGCATGGACCGCATGGGCAGCTTCCTGCCCGAGGCGGTCTGCCTGGGCGATTACCTGAAGCAGCAGGGCTACACCAACCACTATCTCGGCGGTGCCAACGGACTCTTCGCCGGCAAGGGTCAGTTCCTGGTCACGCACGGCTTTGACGAAGTCCACGATCTGGCCTGGTTCAAGCAGCAGAACATCGCCCGCTCGCACTTCTCGACCTGGGGCGTGCATGACGACGTCCTGCTGGACAAGGCGTATGACCGCTTCATGCAGCTGTCAAAGCGCGGGCAGCCATTCATGCTGACCACGCTGACCATGGACACCCATCATCCGGCCGGTCACCTGCCGGTGGCCTGCAAACGCACACGCTACCAGAGCGACTACGGCAACATCGGTCTGCTCAATGCGCTCAAGTGCACGGATGGGCTGATTTCGAAGCTGGTCGATCGCATCCAGGCCAGCCCGTATGGTGACGACACGCTTATCGTCATTGCCTCGGACCACCTGGCCATGCCCAACGATCTGAGCCACGTGCTGGCCAAGCAGAAGCGCGAGAACCTGCTGCTGTTCCTGGGCAAGGACATCGCACCGCGCCAGCTGGCCGCCAGCGCCGGTTCCACGCTGGATTCCGGTGCCACCCTGTTGAGCCTGGTCGACCCGGACATCAAGGCCATCGGCTTCGGCCGGTCGCTGCTCGACCCGCAACGTGCCGACAGCGCCAGCGTGGCGGCGCTGCGCGACGGCGGCAAGGACTTCCCGCGCTACCTGGCGTTCTCGCGCTCGCTGTGGCTGGGCGATACCACCCGCCAGCTGCGCATCGACGACGACAACCAGGTCGTGGTCGGACTGCAGCATGTGCAGCCGCCGGTCCTGCTGGAGTATGACAAGCAGTGGGACCTGAAGTCGGTCTACCTGGAAAACACCTCCAAGCAGTTCGAGCAGGCCGATCCGGCCAACACGCTGGCTTATGTGGACCGCTGCACCGCGTTTGAGGATGGCTCGGCCGACGGCGACTGGTGCGCGATGCTGGTGCACCGCGAAAAGGGCATCAAGCTCTATCGCGATGACCAGCTGCGCCAGGGCTTCGCCGTGGACGCACCGCTGGATGCGTTCAGCGGCCCGCTGCCCAGCATCCGCCAGGCCCACATGATCACCGAGAAGGGCCGTCGCACCCGGGCCGGCCAGTACATCCTGCAACTGGTCGCCAAGCAGGCCCCGAACCGCGGATTCTGGATCGAAGCGGTGTCGTCCAAGCGCAAGGTCGTGGTCGCGCAGCAGTGGGTGGAACCCGATGCGGAAGGCCGCATCACCGTACCGTTCGGGCTGGACCACGAAGTGGACGATCTCGAGATCCGCGCCTGGTTGAACCACGCCGAGAAGCTCGCCGTGGACACCTTTGCGCTGGTGCCGTCACGGCGAGGCGGGCGCTCCTAGTCACCGCACCGGCCCCGCTCAGGGCGCGGGGTCGCGATCAGGCTGCCGATCCAGGCGCGGCTCGCGCACGAGGTGGATGTCGGTGGGCGAGGACAGTGCGATGCCGGCAGCGGCAAACTTCTGCAGCAGGGTGAAGTACAGGTCGCTGCGCACCCCGTACACCGCACGCGGGCCAGAGGTGTAGGCAAAACTGTTGATCGACACCTGGCCGTTGTTGATCGAGTCGATGAACACCGATGGCGCAGGATCGTCCAGCACTGCCACGTGTTCGGCATAGGTATCCAGCAGCAGTTGCCGCACCGCCACCACGTCGGTGTTCAGCGGCACGGTGAACTGGATCTGGATGCGGCCCTGCGCGCTGCCCATGGTCATGTTGCGCAGGGTCTTGGTGATCAGCTCGGAGTTGGGCACGATCAGCGTGGATTTGTCGCCCACCTGGATCTCCGTGGAGCGCACGTTGATGCGGCGGATGTCGCCTTCCTGGTCACCCAGCTTGACCCAGTCGCCGATTTTTACTGGGCGCTCTGCCAGCAGGATCAGCCCGGACACGAAGTTCTGGGTGATCGCCTGCAGGCCAAAACCAATACCCACCGACAGCGCACTGACCACCAGTGCCAGCTTCTCGAAACCGATGCCCAGCGCGGTGAGCGCCCACAGCACGGCGGCAATGATGCCCAGGTAACGGGTGACGGTGCTGATGGAGTTGCGCGCACCGGCGTCCAGCTCGGTTTTCGGCAGGTAGGTGTCGGTGAGCCAGCGCTGGAACGCCTGCATCACCACCCACACCAGCACGAAGGCCAGCACCGCATTGATCACGTCGCGTGGCCGCAGCGTGGTGCTGCCAATGGTGATGCCCTTGGACAAAGTGTCCAGTCCGCCCAGCAGCGCGTTGGTATTGCCGAACGCCGCCGTCAGCAGTATCACCGCCAGCAGCACCACGCCAATCCGCAGCAGCGCCGACAGCAGCACCCCGCCCTGTTCCAGCCGCGCACCACTCAGGCCCGTGGTCAGCACCACGGTCTGGCCGATGCGGCCTGCCGGCGACAGCAGCCAGACCGCCAGGTCGTTGGCGAACTTCAGCAGCACCGAAGTGGCCATCAGTACCATCGCGCCCCAGACCAGCTGCTGGCCGACGAACATGGCGAAGTTCAGGTAGCCCAGCAGGCTGGCGATGATCGCCGCGGTCACCACCAGGTTGCCGGCCACACGCGCCAGCACGATCCAGCCGCTGCGGCGGCTGCTGGCTTTGGGCTTGGCCGGGGCATCGCCCTGCGCCTCCAGCTTGGCCTGCGCTTCCTCGGCCTGGCGGCGGTGCATGCGTGCCAGCGACACCAGGATGGCCACGATCAGCGCCATGTAGGTCAGCGCCATCAGTCCGTCTACCGCGACCGTGGTCACCTGGCTGGTGCGCGCGGCTTTGTTCAGCGCCAGCAGCATGATGCTGATCCAGGTCAGCGCGGCCGCGCACCAGGCGTACTTGCGCAGTCGCCAGGCTACGTCGTCATCCAGCGTCATCAGCCGCCACGAGGGCCGCTTGGGCATCAGCACCGCCGCACTGACCGCCGCCATGAATGCGGCCACGAAGGTCGCCAGCTGGAAGCTGTCCACCGTTGTTTCCAGCCGTGGCGGAATGGCACCGATGTTCTGCAGCGACGCCACCAGCACCACCGCCGAAAAGCCCGGCAGCAGAGTGCCGACCACCATCAGCCAGACCGCCAGGCCGGACCGCCGCAGGCGTCCTTCCGGCGCACGTTCGGACGCGGCCAGCCGTCGGCCCAGCGCGCGCAGCCACAGCCGCAACGGGAAGAACATCAGCAGCGCCAGCGCCACGCCGGTCAGCGGCGAGCTCCAGCCATGCCGGGCGACAGCCTCGCGCAGCGCGCTTTCGCCCTGGCGATAGACAATGAGCAGGCGCTGCACATCCGTTGGCACATCGGTGGCGAACTTCCGCCACAGCGAGGGCGACAACGGTGAGCTGACCTTTCGCGCCAGCTCTTCGCTGAGCTGGCTGGCACGCATTTTCTCGATATCCGCGCTCAGCTGCTTGGCATCCACCGACAGCAGCTTGGCGCGCGCGATGGCCGCCGCGATGTCGGCCCGCTCCTGGTTCAATGCCTTGCGCTGCTGCGCCAGCTCGCGCGCTTCGACCGCGCCCTCAGCGACCTCTCCGAGCTGCGAGATGCGGAACTCAAGCTGTTCCAGGCGCGGCTGCAGCCCGGTCTGCGCCGCGTCGGCCTGACGCTGCACTTCCAGCGCACGGTCGGACAGCGACTTCAGCGATTCCCGGGTCTCGGCGTCATTCAGCGCGGCGCGGGTCGACTTCAGGTCCCTGGTCGCCTGGGCCAGCTGCGCCACGGGATCGGCGTTGCCTTCTTCGCTGGACTGGGCCGCCGCCCAGGGGGCCACACACAACCAGGCGACCATCATCGCTGCCAGCAGCGAACGCATCAGCATGAAATGGAAACGGGAAGACAAAACAGCAGCACCTGGGCCCTGCGCGGACCACCGCGCGTGGGCGGACTATAAACCGCTTCAGGTTTACGCCGGGTATGTTCGCAGGGCGCATGCAGGCTTTCACTCCGCCATGGCAGCGGCCCCGGCATGGTGTCGACCACCTTCCCACAGCGCCTGCGATGAGCACCTACGCCGACCTGAAGACCGTTCCCGACCTGAACCTGCCTCGTTATCTGGGCACCTGGTATGAGATCGCGCGCCTGCCGATGAAGCATGAGCCGGAAGACTGCACCGACGTCTCGGCGCATTACAGCCTCAAGGACAACGGCCACGTGGCCGTGCGCAACCGCTGCAGGCTCGGCGACGACATCGAGGAGGCCGATGGCGAGGCCTGCCCGGTGGACAACGACACTGCGCGGCTGAAAGTAAGCTTTCTTCCGGCAGGCCTGCGTTGGCTGCCGTTCGGCAAAGGCGACTACTGGGTGATCCAGGTGGCTCCGGACTACAGCGTGGCGCTGGTCGGCAGTCCCGACCGCCGCTTCCTTTGGTTGCTGGCACGCGAGCCACAGCTGGACGCCACTACCCGCGAACACTACCTGGCCCAGGCCCGGCAGCAGGACTTCGACCTGACCGGCTTGATCCTGACCCCGCACACCGGCCACCCCACCGCCTGAGTCTGGCATGGACCTGAAAAGCGGTTATCCGTACTGGGCGATCCGCAATGGCCTCATGCACGCCTTCCCTCCGCTGCAGCAGGACCGGAACTGCGACGTGCTGGTGGTCGGCGGCGGGATCAGCGGAGCCTTGATTGCCGATGAACTGTGCGCGCACGGCCACGACGTGGTGTTGATCGAGCAGCGGGACATCGGTTGGGGCAGCACCGCCGCCAGCACCGCACTGCTCCAGTATGAGATCGATACGCACCTGGTTGACCTGGCGCGGCAGTACGGCGAACCGGCGGCGGTGCTGGCCTACCGCGCCTGCGCCGATGCCATTCCTGCCCTGCGCCAGGTGGCCGCCGGGTTCCGCAGCGTGGACTGTCAGACGATGCGCAGCCTGTACTACGCCAGCAAGCGCCGGCACGGCCCGGTGCTGCAGGCCGAGTTCGCGCTGCGACGCCGGCACGGGTTTGACGTGACCTGGCTGGAACCGGCGGAGCTGCAGGCGCAGTACGGGATCGAGGCCCCCGGCGCGATCCTGAGCGCGCTGGCGGCGCGCGTGGATCCCTACCAGCTCACCTACCGGCTGTTGATGCGTCTGGCCAAGGCGGGCTGTGCGGTGCATGACCGCACCGCGCTGCATACCCTGCAGACCACCCCGCGCGGCATCACCGCCATAACTGCAGAAGGCGTCCAGATCCGTGCCCGGCACGTCATCATGGCCACCGGCTACGCCGGCCAGCGCTGGCTGAAGCCGCGCGTGGCCCGCAACCGCAGCAGCTATGCCTTCATCACCGATCCGGTGGACCCGGGGCTGCTGGGCGAACTGTCGGACACCATGGTGTGGGAGTCGGCGCGACCGTATCTGTATCTGCGCAGTACCGGTGACCATCGCCTGCTGGTGGGCGGTGAGGACGATGCGGTGGATGTGCCGGCCCGACGCGATGCGCGAGTGCAGGGCAAGGCGCGGACGCTGCTCAAACAGATCAACCGGCTGTTTCCGGAGCTGCCGCTGCAACCGGCGTTTTCGTGGGCCGGCACCTTCGCCGAAACCGCCGATGGCCTGCCGTTCTTCGGCCCGCACCCGCAATGGGGCCGGCGCGTGCTGTTCGCCATGGCCTACGGCGGCAACGGCATCACCTATTCAATGGTCGGAGCCGGGTTGCTGCGGGCGCGGATCGAGCGCCGCCGGCACCCGCTGCAGGCCCTGTTCGGCTTCGAACGGCTGCGGTAGGTACCCACCGTTGGTGGGTACGCCTTGTGGTCACGCGACAAATCCAAGCCATGACAGGCATCATTCAAGCAGCGCCTGCTAGCGTGAGCCTGTCGGCCGCCCTGCCTGACCCGGAGCCTCCCATGATCCGCCCGCTTTCGCTGCTGCTGTGCCTGCTTGCCCCCGGCGTTGTCCTGGCGCAGTCCGCTGCCGGTGCCACCGGCCCGCAGTCGGCCACCGACCTCAATCTGGCGGTGCCGCAGGAACCGCTGCAGTATCTCAACGATCCAACTTTGCGCGGCGACCCGCCCGGCACCTTCTATGGCGACAAAAGCGGCCGCCGTGTGGCGCGGGACCCGGCAGGCAACGGTATTGCCGAGGTCACCGACGACAAGCTGCGGGTCAACGGCAGCTTCACCACCGGGATCGGCTACTCGGAAAACTTCGGCAATTCGCACTACAACGCCGCCGAACTGAATCTCAACAAGAATTACACCAACGACGAAGGCAAGACCCGGAACATGAACCTCAACATCCGGGTCAGCGAGGGCAAGGGGCCGGGTTTCTACGGCCCCTATGGGGATTATGGCTATGGCGGGGGCGGCTACTGGGGCCCCGGTCCGTTCGGCTGGTAAGCCGGTCAGTCCCACCAGCCGTCGCGGCGGCTGCTCAGCACGCGGCCGTCGTACCCGCTCATGCGCACGTCCACGCGCTGGTTGTTCTTGTTGTGGGCGTCCAGCGACCAGGTCGCGCCGTCGCGGTCCACCTCGGTGATGCGGGTGTAACCGGCCTTCGCGGCCAGATCCAGGATCTGTCCCGCGTCCAGTACCGCGCGGCCATTGGCCGCATCGAAAATCTCGCCCTTGGCGGGGTCGACCAGCACATCGTCGCGGCTGCCGTCGGCGCGGGTGACTTCAGCCTCCCACATGCCGTCATCGCGTTCCAGTTCGTGCACCTGGGTGTAGCCGGCAGCGCGCAGCTTGGCCTGGACCTCGGCAGCGCCCAGTTCGGCGGCGAAGGCGGGGGCGGCGGTTACGGTGGCGGCCAGTGCGGCGGCAATCATCAGGGTCTTCATGAGGGGGTTCCTTGTGGCAACCGGATCATTCCGGCACCGCCAGTCTGGCAAGCGTGCCTAAGCGCCTCATGAGCAGCCTTGTTAGGCGTTGTTTAATCGCCTCGCGTATACCGTAGCTCCTGATCACCCTGTCCCGCTTCCATGTCTCCCTACGCCTTGCTGCTTCCCCTCCTGCTCAGCGCCACCCAGGACCCGATGCGGGTACTGGACGGTGACGCGCGTGAGCAGCAGGCCGTGCGCCAGGCCGTGCAGCAGGGCCGCTACGTGCCGCTGGAGACGGTGGTGCGCGATGCGCTCAAGCGCTATCCCGGCAAGCTGCTGGAGGTGGAGCTGGACGATGATACCTACGAGATCGAGATCCTCGGTCCCAACGGCAAGGTCATGGAGCTGGACTATGATGCGCGCAATGGCCGCCTGCTGAAGATGGAGGAGGACTGATGCGCCTGCTGCTTGCCGAGGACGACCCGGTACTGGCCAATCGCCTGCGTACGCTGCTGGAGGATGCAGGCTATCTGGTGCTGCACAGCAGCGAAGGCCGCGACGCCGAGTACCAGGGCCAGGTGGAGGATATTGCCGCTGCCGTGGTCGACCTGGGCCTTCCGGGCCTGGATGGGTTGAGCGTGATCGAGCGCTGGCGGCAGGCCGGACGCAGCTTCCCGGTGCTGGTGCTCACCGCACGCACCCGCTGGCACGACAAGCTGGCTGGCTTCGACGCCGGTGCCGATGATTTCCTGACCAAGCCATTCCAGCCCGAGGAGCTGCTGCTGCGCCTGCGCGCCCTGATCCGTCGCAGCGCAGGCCATGCCAGTCCGCGCCTGGTCTGCGGCCCACTACAGCTGGATGTGAATGCCGCGCGCTTCGAACTGGACGGCACCCCGCTGGCGTTGAGCCCGCAGGAGTACCGCATTCTGAGCTACTTCATGCATCACCCTGACGTCGTGATCAGTCGGTCGCGGCTGGGCGAGCATGTCTACGACGCGGGTTTCGACCCGGACTCGAACACGCTGGACGTGCTGATCGGACGCATCCGTCGCAAGCTCGGCAGCGAGCTCATCCACACCCATCGCGGCCAGGGCTTCCGCCTGTCGGCGCAGCCATGAACACCCCCTCGCTGCGCAGCCGTCTGCTGCTGGCCGGTGGGCTGGGCATGCTGCTGGTGTCGGCGCTGGCCACCTGGTGGCTGGGGGCCATGTACGAACGCTCGGCGCGCGCCACGCTGGACGCGCGACTCGGCAATGACCTGATTTCAGTACTGTCGCTGGCCGAAGTGGACGCGCAGGGGCGGGTCCAGTTCCGCCGCGAGCTGGTCAATGAAGACTACCGTCGCGTGTTCTCAGGCGCGTATTGGCAGGTGCAGACCGCGCAGGGCCAGGCGTTGGCGCAGTCGCGTTCGCTGTGGGATGGCGCACTGGGTGTGCCTCCCACGCTGCAGACCGGGCCCGCGCAGGCCTTCGACACCGCCGGCCCCCTGGACCAGCGGCTGCGCGCGGTGGCCCAGC
>NZ_RHPP01000118.1 GCF_003935715.1 Stenotrophomonas sp. 278
CGCCGCGCACTGCCGCGGCCGCGGCCACGCGGTGGACTGGCTGGGGGCCGATGAAGACCCCGACCAGGCGCTGCCCATCCTGGCCCGCCCCCACGACCGCTACCTGTTCGGTGCCTGGACCGACAACGCCGGGCGCACCCCGACCGAGATGAAGGACTTCGTCGCCCTGCTGCGTGCCCATCCCGGCCTGCCACCGGCCGACCGGGTAGCCATCTTTGGCACCGGCGAAACGCAATGGGGCATGGAGTACTTCTGCGGAGCCGCGCACCGGCTTGCCGGGTACTTCCATTCGCCCTGGCCGGTACTACAGATCGAGCAGATGCCACACGGCGACGCCGACCGACACGCCATTCAAGAGTGGGCCGACCAGGTTCTGGCCGCGCCCGGGAGACACACTACATGCTGACCCTGCAGGCGCACAGCGCCGACGACTACCATGCTGCCCTGCTCGCGCATTCCACCCTGCTGGTGGACTTCTACAAGGACCAGTGCCCGGGATGCCGCATGCTGGATGCGGCGCTGGGCCAGGTCGCCGGCACTCCGGCCGCCGCCAATGTGGTGCTGCTCAAGGTGAAACTGGAGACCGTCGGCGAGGCGTTCTTCCGCGACCTCGGCCTGCGCCAGACCCCCACCCTGAGCCTGGTGCGCCACGGCCAGGAAGTGCAGCGCATGGCTGGCTATCAGTCTCCCGCGCAGATCGAAGCAGCGCTGACCCCGTAGAGCCGGGCTTGCCCGGCTGCTCTCGCCCGGCTGCTCTTCACGCCGGGCTGACATCACCTTGCTCATCCTGAACCAGCGGTTTCAGGGCACACACCATGCAACATGTTGCATGGGTCCGCGGCGGCCGCGGCCGGATCATTCGCAACATCGAATGACTTCCGGTTTGAGGTTGTGAACCAACGGGGGTTGTCGTTTCACGATCCACGCTCCGGAGATTTCACAATGCGGCCTCTCTCTCAGTGCAGCCAGCGCTGTGCGCTGTTCAGCGCCATCGCCTTATCCCTTGCCAGCCTGCCCCTGCAGGTCAACGCCGGTACCCTCACCGGCCCGGGCAACACCCACACCATCAATCCCGGCGACCCCACCGAAGCATGGGACGTCTCCGACCAGGCCGAGCGGACCATCGCCCCCGGCGGCACGACCAGCGGCATCCAGGTCGACAACGCCAGTGTCATCGGCAACGGAGCCGCGCTGGGCGGCATTTTCGGCATCCGCCTCGCCAACGCCAGCACCGCCACCCTGACCGGCGGCACGATCAACATCGTGTCCACCAGCGGCGATGCGGGCGGGGTGACCTCCGGCAGCCGCATGGACGTGGATGGCATGACCATCACCTCGGCCGGGCGCGGCCTGAGCAGCACCGGCGCGGGCAGCGCGCTCACCCTGCGCAATACATCCCTGAGCGCCGGTGGCGAGGCCCTGCAGCTTGGCGATGGCGCGACCCTTGTCCTGGACAACGTGCAGGCCAGCTCTGACGGAAGCAGCAGCGCCGGCCAGGCGTTGAACATCAGCGGGGGGAGCGCTCAGGTAAGCGCCAGCACGCTGACCGGCAGCACCAATGGCGTGGCGATGACCGGCGGTACCCTGCTGCTGGTGGACTCGCAGGTCACGTCCAACGGCACCGCGCTGGCACTGTCCGGGGGAACCACCTCACAGCCCATCGCCACCGTCACCGGCAGCAGCAGCCTGGTCAGCGGCGCAATCGCTGCCAGCGTGACCAATGGCTCCACGTTGACTGTGGCCGGTGCCACCCTGCGCGGTACCGGCACCGGTACCGTAGGTGGTGACGGTGCCGGCGTGAGCATGAGCAACGGCAACCTGGTGCTCAGCCAGGGCGCACGTGTGGAAGGCACCCGCCACGGCATTTATCTGACCGGCTCGGCCGGCGGCAACAACAGCATCCAGATCGACGGCTCCAGCGTCACCGCCAGCACCGGGCCGGCGATCAACGCGCCCCTCGGCGGTAACGTGGACATCACCGTAAGCAACGGCTCCTCGCTGGACGGTGGCAACGGCGTAGCCCTGCAGGTGGGCGCACGGGCCAGCGCCAATCTGGCGGTCACCGGCTCCTCGATCACTGGCGACATTGTCGGGGCCACCCTGGGTGCCAACACCGCCACGGTCAACGTCACCCTGGGCAGCGGTGCCCAGCTGCAGGGGGCGATCATCAACGGTACCGACGTACAGATCAGCGATGCCAGCTGGGAGCTCACGGCCGACAGCAATGTGCAGCAGCTTGAGGTGGGCAGCGGTGCCGTGGTGCAGTTCGGAGACGGCCAGGCGTTCCATACCCTGCAGGTCGCCGGCAACTACACCGGCAACGGCGGCATGCTGCGGTTCAACACCGTGCTTGCTGGCGACGACGCCGCCTCCGACGCACTGGTGATCGAAGGCGACAGCAGCGGCCAGACCAATGTGCAGGTCAACAACGTTGGCGGCGCGGGTGCGCTGACCAGCCGCGGCATCCAGCTCATCCAGGTCGGCGGTGCCTCCAACGGCAGCTTCGACCTGGCGGGCCGCGCGGTCGGTGGCCAGTACGAGTACTTCCTGTTCAAGGACGCCGCCGATGGCGACTGGTACCTGCGCTCGGAAATGGCCCTGGTGCCGGATCCGTGCGACGTGGATCCCACTCTGCCGGAGTGCCAGGGTCCGGAGCCCGAGCCCGAGCCGGAACCCGAACCCGAGCCGCAGCCGGTTCTGCGTCCGGAACCCGGTGCCTACCTGGCCAACCATCAGGCCGCCGATGGCATGTTCCGGCTGGGCTATCACCATCGCCAGGCCGGCCAGAACGGCGGACGTGCGTGGGCCCGCGTGGACGGATCGCGCTCCGGTTTCGGGGCCAACCTGCAGCAGCTGAATGTCCGCGGCAACAGCCAGGCGCTGAGCGTGGGCGCTCAGTTGTTCGGTAACGAGCAAGGCAGCGGCATCGGCGTTATGGTGGGCAGCGGCAACGCCAGCAGCACCTCCACCAGCGAGCTGACCGGCTATTACGCGCGCGGCAAGGTCAAGGGCAATGCGGTGGGCGTGTACGGCACATGGCGCACCGCCGCCGGTGCGGACCCGTACACGGGCCTTTACGTGGACGGCTCGGTGCAGCGGGCGATGTTCCGCAACGAAGTGGAAGGGACCGCCCTGGCCACCGAGCGCTATGACAGCCGCGCGTGGCAGGGTGCGGTGGAAGTCGGTTATGCGCTCCCGATCCGCCGCGGCGCGAACAGCACCGTGTTCGTGGAGCCGCAGCTGCAGGTGGGCTACACCCGCTGGGACACCGTGCAGCACACCGAACGCAACGGCACCGTGGTGCATGCCGAGGACGCCGACGGAGCCTTCGGCCGCGCCGGAGTACGAATCTCCGGCGTCACCCGCTGGGGCGGCAGCGCTGCTGAAGTGCAGCCTTACGTCTCGGCGAGCTGGCTGCGCAACGCCAGCAATCCTTACCTGCGGATGGACGACGAAGCCGTGGACGCGCGCATTCCGCGCCAGCGCGGCGAGTTCAGCGCCGGTGCCAGCGTGCGCTTTCCCGGAGGCTTCGGTGCCTGGGCTGGTCTGTCCCTGCAGCGCGGCTCCGGCTATCACCAGCGCAGCGCGCAGCTCGGCCTGAGCTACCGCTGGTAAGGGTCAGTTCGAGCGGACGGACAGCAACCCGATCCGCTTGAACCACCACTCCAGCGGCAGCGTGACCAGCGGCGGGATCGCCGCCAGCAGCGCCAGCAGCGTCGCCCACCAGGGCCAGCGCTGGCGCAGCGCGGTCAGCACGCTGACCACCACGTAGACCATGAAAGCCAGGCCATGCACGGGCCCGAAGATGCGAACGCCGAGCGTGGTGGGTTCCCCGGCGTGATACTTGAAATACATGCCGACCAGCAGGCCCGCCCAGGTGAAGGCTTCAAACAGGGCCACGATGGCGAACACGCGGCCCATCGGGCTGAGCGGAGCAGAGGTTTTCAAACGCGTACCCGGTGATCACGGCAAAGGGGCCGCCATGATAGCCGGGTTATCGCTAATGCGAACCGTTCGCTTAAATGAACATTCCGCCCGACGCTTCTACGCGCTGCGCGTTGATCCAACCCGTCTGCGGCGACAACAGCGCCACCACCACCGGCCCGATGTCGTCCGGCAGACCGGCACGGCCCAGCGCGGTGTTGCCCGCCACCATCTTGTTGATGTCCTGGTTGTCGCGCACGTGTCCACCACCGAAGTCGGTTTCAATGGCACCCGGTGCCAGCGTATTGGCGCTGATGCCACGCGCACCCAGCTCCTTGGCCAGATAACGGCTGAACACCTCGATGCCGCCCTTCATCATCGCGTAGGCAGAGCTGCCCGGCAGCGCGAAACGGGCCAGGCCGCTGGACACATTGAGAATGCGGCCGCCGTCGCTGATCAGCGGCAGCAGCGCCTGGGTCAGGAAGTACGGGCCCTTCAGGTGGACGGCGACCAGGTGGTCGAACTGCGCCGGCGTGGTTTCGGTGAAGCCGGCATACAGCCCTTCGCCGGCGTTGTTGAGCAGGCCCTGCAGGCCGCTGGCACCCCACTGCTGCAACTGCGCTTTCACTGCTGCGGCGAAGGCTTCAAAGCCGGCGCTGTCGGCAACGTCCAGCGGCAGCGCGGCGGCTCGGCGGCCCAGCGCCTCAATCTGCGCCACCACCTGCTGGGCGGCATCGGCTTGGCTGCGGTAGGTGATGATCACATCGGAGCCATCGGCGGCCAGCGCCAGCGCGGCGTTGCGGCCCAGGCCGCGGCTGCCGCCGGTGATCAGGGTGATGCGGGAGGTCGTGCTCATGACGTGCTCCTTGGTTGGGGTGCGGCCAGACTATTACCCTTGCCCGGCCTCATAAATCGCGCGATCCTGATTTGACTGTCCAACCACAGCGAACAATCCATGGATCGCCTTGACCAGCTGCGCAGCTTCCTGCGGGTCGCCGAACTCGGCTCCTTCACCCGCGCCGCCGACAGCCTGGGCCTGCCCAAGGCCAGTGTGTCGCTGGCGGTGCAGCGGCTGGAAGCCGAGGTCGGCGTGCAGCTGCTGCATCGAACCACGCGCCGGGTGCGACTGACCGCCGACGGCGCGCAGTACCAGCAGCGCGCCCGCGACCTGCTGGACGACATGGAAGACCTGCAGGGCATGTTCCGCCGCGAAACCGGGCAGCTGACCGGACGCCTGCGCGTGGACATGTCCAGCGGCCTGGCGCGGCAGCTCGTGGTGCCGCACCTGCCGGAGTTCCTCGGCCAGCATCCCGGGCTGGAGATCGAGCTCAGCGGCACCGACCGCCGTGTCGACCTGGTCCGCGAAGGCTTCGACTGCGTGCTGCGGGTCGGCCCGCTGGACGACAACACGCTGGTCGCGCGCCCGCTCGGCGTGATGCATATCGTCAACTGCGCCAGCCCCGCCTACATCGCCGCACGCGGCATGCCTCGGGGTCTGGACGATCTGGCCACGCACGCGCTGGTCCATTACGTGGGCACACTGGGCCAGCGTTCGCCCGGGTTTGAGTACTTTGACGGCCAGGCCTACCAGAGCGTGCCGATGGGCGGACCAATCACCGTCAACAGTGGCGAGGCTTACAGTGCAGCGGCGCTGGCCGGGCTGGGCATCATCCAGGTACCGCGTTTGGGCGCGCGTGCTGCGATGGCGCGTGGGGATCTGGTGGAAGTACTGCCGCAGTGCGTGGCCGAGCCGATGCCGGTCACCCTGCTCTACGCCCAGCGCCGGCATCTGCCGCGCAGGGTGGCCGCGTTCATGGACTGGGTTGCCGGCGTGATCCTGCCGGAGCTGACGCGGACCGATTGACGCGCCACCCCAGGCAACCGGTAAGCTTTGCGCTCGAAAATGTAAACGGTTACATCAGATGACGCCTTTTCAGCAGCGCGCCGAACAACAGGCCACCCGCGCCGCCTTCCTGCTGCCCGGCTTTGCCACCGCCGCCTGGGCACCGCTGGTGCCTTATGCGAAGAACCGCACCGGGCTGGATGAAGGTACGCTCGGGCTGGTGCTGCTGTGCCTGGGTGCCGGCTCGCTGCTCGCGATGCCGATTGCCGGTGCCCTGGCTGCACGCTTCGGCTGCCGGGCCATCATGGTCATCACCCTGCTGATGGCGATGGTCGCCCTGCCCTTGCTGGCCATCGCTCCGTCGCCCTGGACGCTGGGCGCGGCGCTGTTCGTGTTCGGTGCCGGCGTAGGGGCCTGCGACTGCGTGATGAACATGCAGGCGGTGATTGTCGAGCGCGAAAGTGGCCGGCCGATGATGTCCAACTTCCACGCGTTCTACAGCATTGGCGGTGCCATCGGTGCGGCGGCGATCACCACCCTGCTTTCCATGCGTGTTTCGCCGTTGCTGGTGTGTGTGCTGGCCTCGACATTGATGATCGCGCTGCTGGCCGTTTCGGTACGCTGGTGGCGGCGCGACCGCGCGCCCAACGATGCCCCGATGTTCGCCGTGCCGCATGGCGTGGTGCTGGCGATCGGCGTGCTGTGCTTCGTCGCCTTCCTCGCCGAAGGCACCATGCTCGACTGGAGCGCGGTATTCCTGCATGAAGTGCAGCAGGTGCCGCAGGACCGCGCGGGGCTGGGCTTCATGTGCTTCGCCATTGCCATGACCGTCACCCGCCTGGTCGGTGACGGTGTGGTCGCCAAGCTGGGCCGGCACCGCGCGATTCTGCTTGGCGCGCTGGTCGCGGCCGTGGGCTTCGGCCTGATCACCTACGCCCCGCCGCTGCTGCCGGCACTGGCCGGTTATGTGCTGATCGGCCTGGGCTGCGCCAACATCGTGCCGGCGCTGTTCTCCATGGCCGGCAACCAGAAGGCCATGCCCGAAAGCCTGGCCATTCCGGCCATCACCACGCTGGGCTACGCCGGCGTGCTGGCCGGCCCGGCGCTGATCGGCTTCGTCGCCCAGGCCAGCAGCCTGGTGTTCGCGTTCACCGCCGTGGCGGTGGTGATGGTGCTGATCGGCATTACCTCCCGCTGGGTGCGGGTGTAATCAGCGGTGCGCCAGCGCGTAGTCGATGGCGGCGCACACCGCCGCCACCTGCGCGTCGTTGCACTGCTGCGGGGTGGCACGCGGGCTGTCCGGGTAAACCTCGGTGGTGGTGGTGAACTTCGCGCCAGTGATGCTGGCGCACAGGCCCAGGCGCTTGAGCGGATACTCGATCACGCCCGGAGCGACCACCGGTGAGCCGATGATTTCGCCCTTTTCATCCGCCGGGGCGATGTGGGTGACCTTTTCGACTTCAGCGTTCACCGCCTGCTGGAACGCAGGCTGCGGGTTCTCGGTGTCGTCCACCAGATAGAAGCCATCGGGAATGCCACCCGGCTCGAACGGCTTGCCATCGCGCGCGGCCAGTGCCGGGCGGAATTCGGTTTCGTCGCTGTCGGTGGTTTCGTGCAGGTCGATATGCAGCACCATGCCGTCACGCAACGGCGCTACCAGCGCCATCAATGCGGCCGATTCGGCGGCCGGGCTGTCGGTCACGAAGGAACGATTCGGGTCGATCGCCAGCGCATTCCAGCGGTTGATGCGCTCGAAGCCCCACGGGTTCACGCACGGGGCCACAAGGATGTTCGCCTTGCCGGCGTAGTCCTTGGCGCGCTGGGCCAGGAACTGCAGTGCGCCTTCCACGCCGCTGGTTTCATAACCGTGCACACCGCCGGTGACCAGCACGCTGGGCAGGCCCGAATTCCAGTCGCGGCTGCGCAGGGCGAACAAGGTGTACTGGTCCGGGGCGTAGTCCAGCTCGCCGTAGGGCACCACGTCGAAGTCCGTGCTTAGCGCCTGGACCTTGCTCACCACTTCGTCAGCATAGCTGCGCTGCTTCGGCTGCCCCGCCCGCCACTGCGCCTTCTCTTCCGCGCCCCAGGCCTGGCCGGGGGTACCGATGGGATAGAAGCGGGAAAGGGTCATGGCAGGTCTCGCAGGGATTTCAGGAGCGGTGATGATAGCGCGGCGGCGGGGACGGGATGCTTGGCAGCTCCCGCACCGGGATCTGGATGACGGATTGGCGGGATGGTGGGGTGGTAGCGTCGGTCGACAGACGACGACCGTGAAATTGCCAACGCCCGGTAACGCATTGAAAATAACGAAACGGCTCTACGCGTCAGCTCCCAGACTACTCGTGCGTGCATCCAAATCCATGATCATGACGACTTCGATGCCAGTGCACGGCCGGTTCACCATACTGGACTATCGCGGATTCTACGACGTGCCCCGCATCATGCTTGCGAAGGACGAACAGAACCTGTGCTGGATCTTCGAATGTCTGTTCGACGATTCGTTGGACGAATATGCCGACACCTACACCGCATACCTCGTCGGAGAAGAGGGAATCCCACTGTCGCTAGTCCTTCAACGACACTACGATGACCCACCTGTCAACGCGCAATGCGTTCTCGCGGTCTCTCGTTTTCATTTTGATCCCACCACGCGGGTGTCGTTCGAAATCGCATGAGACAGAACCCCCGGTAGCGCCGGCCGTTGGCCGGCTCACGCAGCCCCCAAACCCGCTCCGTAAAGCCACGCCCTGCGTGGCTTCGACTCACCAGGCACCCCGAAGCCACGCAGGGCGTGGCTCTACGGGGCTGGCATCAATACCGATCAATCGCCGCGTATCGTTAGGGGCGAAGCAGCACCTTGCCATTCCGCCCCGCCTGCAGGCTCGCCTTCGCCGCCTCAGCCACCTCATCCAACCCAAATACCGCGTCCACCGGAAGACTGAGCCCTCCCTCAGCCGCCAGCTTCAACAGCTCACCCACCAGCCGCCGCTTGTTCTCCGGAGCCATATCCTGGCTGACCTTGCTGCCCCAGAAGCCCTTGATGGTGGCCTGCTTGAAGATCACATCGCCCGAACCAATCTGCATCGGCTCGCCGGTCATCGAGCCGAACGACACCAGGGTGCCGCCCTCACCCAGCAGGCTCACCAGCTCACCGCTGGCCTTGCCACCCACTGAGTCCACCGCCGCGGCCGCCCCGCCCTCGCCCAGCGCGGCCTTAACCTGGTCCAGCCAATCTGCCTGAGCGGTGGAATAGGTATTCTCAATTCCCAGTGCCTGCATCTCATCCACGCCGTCGTCGCGCCGCACCAGATTCAAACAGTGCACGCCTCGCGCACGCGCCAACATCGCCAGCGCCTTTCCCACGGCACCATTAGCCGCGTTCTGCACGATCCACTGGCCGCGCTCCACCTGCAGGAATTCCAGCAGCATCAACGCGCTCAACGGCATGGCAATCAACTGGGCGGCAGTTTCATCGTCAATGCTGTCGGGCATGGGGATCACCATGCGTGCCGGGGCAATGAAGGCCTCGGCCCAGCTGCCATGCACGGACGCCGCACTGACCCGCTGCCCGATCTGCAGCCCGGTTACCCCTTCGCCCAGCGCATCAATCACGCCGGTGCCCTCGCTGCCGCCCACCGCCGGAAGCTCAGGCTTGTAACCATACTGCCCGCGCACCGTCCACAGGTCGTGGTTATGGATCGGCGCTAGAACGGTACGGATGCGCACCTCTCCTTCAGCAGGTTCGGGTAACGGCACCTCCCCAGCATGCAATACCTGGGTGGGGTCGCCAAAGGTGTCATGAACGGCGGCGCGCATCAGCAGCTCCTTACAGAATCAGTGAATACAGACGTGGCATCAATTGCCAGGTAATCAACGGCGATAGCGGTGTTCCGCGACCACGGCGACAGTCGGTGCACGCCAAGCGCGGGCGCGCAGCATCAGAGTCTGCAGGAACAGCAGTGCGGCAATGCCCAGAGCCAACGGGGCAATGGTCTCCGCCCCGGGCAAGCGCCATCCGGACTGCTTCACATACACACCCGCCAGCGCCCAGATCACTGCCACCGGATAGGCATAGTGGCCGCGCAGCAGCAGGTTCATGCACCACGCCAGCAGCGTGGCCAAGCCCAGCAGCACCAGACTCCACGGCAGCATGTTGGCCGTATCCAGCCAGCCATAGGCGACGATCACCTGGGCGGTGTTGAGAAACGCGGCCATGGTCAGCCAACCGGCGTGCAGCGCCAGCGGATAGGCCGCGAAGGCGCGCTGGCCGGCAGTGGCGTTGAGCGGTGCGGCACGCACGGCGGCGACTGCCATGCAGAGCAGCGCGGCCCAGATGATGGCCAGCGCCGGCAGGAACGCCTGCTGCGAGAACACCGGCATCCAGGCCGCGGTGAGGGCGAAGCCGACGGTAGCCCAGCCGCGCACGCGCGCGTTGACGTCGGGGGTGCGCCGGCGCAGTTGCCATAAGCCGAACACCACGTCCAGCAGGAAGATCACGCCCCAGATGGAGAACGCATAGCCGGCCGCGACCAGCAGCGTGGGATAGCGGTCGGAGATCGCCCCGTTGGTGGGACCGAACTGGCCGGTCTGTGACAACCATGCCACCACCGGCATGGCCAGGGCGGCCAGCAACACAATCCACCGCATTTCCGTACTCCTGCAAAAAGACAGCGCAGCGTACCGGAACGGGGGTTAAGGCGGTGCCACGGTCCCCGTGGTCACGAGTCTCCAAAATGACGAACCACGGCGCGATGGCATGCTTGGATTGCTGGACCAACGGGATCAGGTAGCCCGACACGGCGACCGCTCTTCGAGGTAGCGTCGGTCGACAGACGACGGCCGATACCAAGGATCACCACGCGCACGCATGACTCTAGATCGAAGCCGCCACCAGCAAGCCGAGCCTCTGCACATAATCTGCCGACACGAAGGGCTGGACGCGATTGAGCACCATCATGCCGATGCTCTGATGATCACCCATATCAGCGTCGCGAGATGGCCCGACAGGCGGTGAAGGCCGGCAGTACAAGCGTCGCCCATGCTTGCGCGAGCTTCGGTGTCATCCAGACCTGCTATCGCTATCAGGCCAAAGCCAGCGAGGAAAACTCCGTGATTGCCGATTGGCTCATCCGGCTGGCCAGCGCCTATCGGGATTTGGGGCTTCGGATTGTGCTTTCTGCACCTTCGGAACGTGAAGGGCTTTGGCTGGAACCACCAGCGGGTCTGCCGCATCTATCGCGAACTGGAGCTCAACCTGCAAATCAAGCCTCGGAAGCGCTTGGTACGCGAGCTGCCAGAGCCACCGGCCGTGCCGGAAAAGCCAAATCTGACTTGGTCAATGGACTTCATGCATGACCAGCTGGTGGAAGGTCCAGCTTCCGGATACTCAATGTCCTGGACGACTTCAATCGCGAAAGACTGGCCATGGACATGGACATCTCGCTACCAGCCAATCGCGTCATCCGCAGTTTTGACCAGGTCGTCGAGTGGCGGGGTAAGCCAGATTCCATCCGCTGCGATAATGGACCTGAGTACATCAGCGGAGCTGTGCACGCCTGGGCAGAGCAGCACGGAATCGCACTGCTCTACATCCAGCCCAGCAACCCCCAGCAGAACGCCTACATCGAGCGGTATAACAGGACAGTTCGGTACGCCTGGCTGGCCGGCAACCTGTTTCAGACCATTGAGCAGGTCCAGGAAGTTCCAACACGCTGGCTATGGACGTACAACAACGAGCGGCCGAACATGGCGCTCGGTGGTATCACTCCAATGCAGACACTGGCATTGACGGCCTAGTTCCACTTCTTCTTGGCTGGGATACATGATGCTTTTCAACAAAATTCCTGACAGTCCCATGGACAGCGCATCACATACTGGCCCCCACGTTCTGCAGAGCCATCTCACGCAACAAAACACAATCACTAGAACTTAAACTGAGCCCGCACTCCGATTGCAAGCGCAATAAACGGACCAGAAACAACCCTGCAACAGTCCATTAGAAATGCCCTAAAGGTTTGACCTAGTTTTCTCGCTACCCGGGAGTATCCAAAGAAGCCATCAAAGCGCCCCCTTAGTGCCGCCTTCATAAAATATGATTTGGCGTTGGATGCCTCCTTAGGAAGATGATCCTCGAAGTAGTGTCCAAATCCCAGTAGAACCTCTGGAGTTTCCTCATATTCTGCCGAAATATTCAGGAATCGCAGTGCCGACGGATAGTCCTTCCTCTTCAATGATATGCGCGCGAGATGTATAAAACTGACTGCGTTGGGTGCAATCAACGAAGCTCGCCTATAGCTATCCAAGGACCTATCAAAGTCGGGATCCAAATCCACACCTCCATCTTCGAAAGCCATTCCCTGACATGTATAGCCATCAAGACGATCCATCTCAACCGTGGACGCAATCAGACCTTGGGCAAGTAGCAACGCCTTACGCGCTTGTCCCTCATGGATGAGCTTCGTAGCTCTCTTAAAATCGGGGTGAACCTTTCTTCTCATGGATTTGGAATCTCCCATACTTTAGCCTTGGCCTCCCGAACAGCACCATCTCTCACCTGCGCATTTCGCTCTTGCTGCAGGTTTCGATGCAGGGGTGCCCTTTCACCATTACACATGCCGACGCCGATACACACATAGTACAACGTCTCGCGCGACGTTTTTGATTTAAGCACAACAGTGCCGGCGATCACTGCGCCATCCACTACCACTGGTGCGGTACTGATTGCCAACGCACTTGCTGGAGGCGACGCTGTTACCGTCAAAGCCGGAAGCGTCACGGTTCTTGCAAGCTCACCTGATCGCACTGCTTGACTGATGGAGGTGTCTCTTCGAAGGGCAGTCACGGTCGTCAGAGTGAAGAAGCTTGGTTGCGGACCAGAAACGAATTTCGGCGCAGTCACGGTCACCTTCGGCAGAGGTGTCGGCGGGGGTTCAGGTGCTCTCGGGTCAACAGATTGGCGGCCATCTGGGTCTACGTAGCCATATGGGCTTCGATCTGCGTACGTGTACCTGTTGAATGCCCCGATAGGTACTTGCAGTGTCGTTATAGGGTCAACCGAGAGAAGCACACCAAGCTCAGGGTCGAAGTACCGCTGCTGCATATAGCTCAGACCAGTAGCCGAGTCAGCAACATGCCCCGTGTATCCCGGCCCATCCTTCACCGGCCCGCCCACCAAAGCCCCATACGGCTCGTAAACCATCCGCTCGATCACCACGCCATTGGCGTCGGTCACCGCCACCGGCGAGCCCAGCGCATCGGTATGAATGTACTCAAACGTCTCAGCGGCACTGACGGTCAGGCTGGCAACCAGCCCAGCCACCACCAGTGCGGCCCTGCGCAACTGCCCTCCCAGGATTGCTTTCATGCCCATCCCTCGCGTGTCGGCCGAAGTCGTCATCGGATTCAGGTCCTTGTCCATGGCCATCACAGTCCCGTAGACCAGGCCGAGCACGCCTGCGCGTTGCAGGCCCGCACCGTGTAGGGGCGGCGGCAACGTTCGTCGTAGCTGTAGACTGAGCCGGAGGTGGTATCAATCAACCCGCTGCCGCTACGAATCCGGTAATAGCTGGCTCCGGCGGAGACGGTCCACGTCACTTCGCACTGGGTGGTGGTATTCCGGGTGAACCGCAGGCCC
>NZ_RHPP01000119.1 GCF_003935715.1 Stenotrophomonas sp. 278
GCAGTGGACTCCCGTCCACTCCGCCCAGTGCGGTGGCCCCCGATGCGGCCAGCGAGCCCGTTGTCATCCGCAACTACGTCAACGTCCTGCTGCGACCGGACCGCACGCTGTCGGATGCCTTCTGGCGCGGCGGCACCGCCGGCAGTCACCCGGATGACCAGGTGCTGCGGGCCATTCCCAACCTGCGCACATTGCGCGTGGATACCGCATCGCCGATTGCGCGCGACACAGCCGTACCCTCCCGCCTGCGCGAAGTGCCGGTAAGGGTGCGCGCGGTGACGGCGGAGGACATTCTTTACTACGACGGCTGGTACCGGCTGGAGCCACGCGCCGATGGCAGCGGCTGGGAAATCACCGGGGCGTCGTTGCAGCCGGTGTTGCGGTGATTTCGGCGGCGGCCGGACCGTGGACACGCATGGCGCGCCCCTGACGCGAGCATCCGTAGCGACACGCCATGCGTGTCGATCTCAACAATCCATGAAGCCCCGATTCATGCAGAAGCGCTATCGTTGCGCTTCATCTCCCATCTGCTCGCCGCCATGACCCTTCGCCCCCTGCTTCTCCGCCTGGCCGCCAGCGCCGCGCTGATCGCCGTCGCGGTCGGCGCGCAGGCCGCCCCCAGCATTTCCGGCAAGGAACTCTCGGTGGGTGCCGCCGATGTCCAGCAATACCTGGACGGCAGCTTCCCGCGCACCCAGAGCGCGCTGGGTGGCCTGATCAACATGACCATGAGCCACCCGCAGTTGAGCCTGCCGCAGGGCAGCCGACTCGACCTGGGCTTCGATGTCGCGGTGGCCACCGCCGGCGGCGCACCGGCCCCGCTCGGAAAGGTCAAGCTGAGCAGCGGACTGCGCTATGACGCGCAGACCCAGGGCTTCCACCTGGACCAGCCGTCGGTGGATGACTTTACTCCCGCCAACAACGGCGGCCGCCTCGACTCGAACACCCGGAGCCTGCTCAACGCGTTCCTGGTCGACTATGCCCGCCGCGAGCCGATCTACAGGATCGACCCGACGGTGGCCGCAGTGCTGGGCGCGCTGCAGGTGCAGTCGGCCCAGGTTCGCGATGGCAGGTTGGTGGTGACGTTCAACCAGAGCCTCGGGTCGATCGTGCCGGCTGGCATGCTGGGCGACTGATAAAGCACGGTAGGTACCGACCGTTGGTCGGTACGCACCGAATGTCACCCGACCAACGGTCGGGTGCTACCGCGTTGAACGCAGAAGGCGTTCAACGCTTGGGCTGCAGCATCGTGCCCGTGCACTTCTTCGAGCCGCAGCGGCACTCCCAGATCTTCTTCAGCCGCGCGGTATGCCGCTCTGCCAGGGTGATGCCGTAGTTGTAGGTGAGTTCCTCGCCCGGCTTGATGTCGCGCAGCGCTTCAATGAACACCTTGTCCTCGCGGCGGTTGTCCCCTTCGGCTTCCTCGATCATGGCTTCGCAGTTCGGGTCGCAGCTGTGGTTCATCCAGCGCGCATCGTTGCCCTTGTAATTGGCGTCGATGACGTAGTCGTCGTTCAGGGTGAACAGAAACGTGTGACCGCTCTCCACATCCCCGGTATCATCTGCGTCCACGTCGGCGTGGCTGCGCAGCAGACCCTTGTACTGGATGACCCGCTCGCCGGCCTTCAGCGGCGCAACAGCGAACACGCCATTGCCGTGGATGGCGGACTTGCGGGCTTGGATCTTCTTGGGCATCAGGCTGGCCATTACGTAGGGAAGGGTGATTCTCGCCCGCCCGGCCGATGGTTTCCAGCACCTGAACAGCATGGGTTGGATGCTGGGACATAAAAGCGTACAATTTCAGTCCGCTTTACAACCCCACCCTTCCCATGCTTCGCGTCACCAAGCTCACTGATTACGCCACCGTGGTGCTTTCCGTGCTCGCCGCCCGTCCGGGCGACGTTCTGAGCGCCACCGAGCTGGCCGAATACGCCAGCCTGGAACCGCCCACCGTCAGCAAGCTGCTCAAACCCCTGGCCCAGGCCGGACTGGTGGAAGGCCTGCGCGGCGTGCGCGGCGGCTACCGTCTGACCCGCCCCGCCGACCAGATCAGTCTGTTCGAGGTGGTGGAAGCCATGGAAGGCCCGCTGGGCCTGACCGAATGCGCGCACGACCACAGCCAGTGCGGCCGCGAACTCAAGTGTGGCGCGCGCAGCAGCTGGCGGATGATCAACGACGTGGTGTCCGAAGCACTGCGCAAGGTCAGCCTGGCCCAGATCCTGCCCCCTATTCCCGTTGCTGACGCCCCCCGCCGCATTGCGGCGGATGTCGTCTCCTGATCCACAGGCAGCCCCCATGGCCACCGAAATCATCGATACCGTTGCCTCCGGCGACACCCCCAACCGCGAGATCCACGAGCAGCTCGGCCGCAAGTATTCGGCCGGCTTCATCACGGACATCGAATCGGACTCGCTGCCGCCCGGCCTGGACGAGGACACCATCCGTGCCCTGTCCGCCAAAAAGGACGAGCCGGAGTGGATGACCCAGTGGCGCCTGGACGCCTACCGGCACTTCCTGACCATGCCGATGCCGAACTGGGCCAAGCTGCAGATCGCCGCCATCGACCTGCAGGCACTGAGCTACTACTCCGCGCCAAAGGGCCCGAAGTACGCCTCGCTGGATGAGGTTCCCAAGGAACTGCTGGACACCTACGACAAGCTGGGCGTGCCGCTGCACGAGCGCGCCAAGCTGGCCGGCGTCGCCGTGGACGCGGTGTTCGACTCCGTGTCCGTCGGTACCACCTTCCGCAAGGAACTGGCCGAAAAGGGCGTGATCTTCTGCTCGATGTCCGAGGCCATCAAGGAGCACTCGGAACTGGTGCGCCAGTATCTGGGCAGCGTGGTGCCGGTGGGCGACAACTACTTCGCCGCGCTCAACTCGGCGGTGTTTTCCGATGGCAGCTTCGTGTTCATCCCCAAGGGCGTCCGCTGCCCGATGGAACTGAGCACCTACTTCCGCATCAACGCCGGCCACACCGGGCAGTTCGAACGCACCCTGATCATCTGCGAAGACAAGGCCTACGTGTCCTACCTGGAAGGCTGCACCGCGCCGATGCGCGATGAGAACCAGCTGCACGCCGCCGTGGTCGAGCTGGTCGCGCTGGAAGATGCGGAAATCAAGTATTCGACGGTGCAGAACTGGTACCCGGGCGACGAGAACGGCGTCGGCGGCATCTACAACTTCGTCACCAAGCGTGCCGAATGCCGTGGCGCGCGCAGCAAGGTGACCTGGACCCAGGTCGAAACCGGCTCGGCGATCACCTGGAAGTACCCCTCGTGCGTGCTGCTGGGCGACGACTCGGTGGGCGAGTTCCACTCCGTGGCGCTGACCCACCACCGCCAGCAGGCCGATACCGGCACCAAGATGATCCACATCGGCAAGCGCACCAAGAGCAAGATCGTCAGCAAGGGCATCAGCGCCGGCCGTGGCCAGAACACCTACCGCGGCCTGGTGAAGGTGGACCGCAACGCCGATGGCGCGCGCAACTACACCCAGTGCGACTCGCTGCTGATCGGCAAGACCTCCGGCGCGCACACCTTCCCGTACATCGAGGTCAAGAACCCGAGTGCGACGGTGGAGCACGAAGCGACCACCTCGAAGATCTCCGACGACCAGCTGTTCTACTGCCGCGCGCGCGGCATCGACCAGGAAAACGCGGTGTCGATGATCGTCGATGGCTTCTGCAAGCAGGTGTTCCGCGAACTGCCGATGGAGTTCGCGGTGGAAGCCAAGAAGCTGCTGGAAGTGTCGCTGGAAGGGTCGGTCGGTTAAGGAACGCATTGCACGCGTTTCATTCTTCTTTTGCCACGCATGGCGTGGCACTACGCGGGCTTCGGCCCGTATTACGGATACGTCAACATGCTGAAGATCGAAAACCTGCACGCCCGCATCGGCGAGAAAGAAATCCTCAAGGGCCTCTCGCTGACCGTGAAGCCCGGCGAAGTGCACGCCATCATGGGCCCCAATGGCGCCGGCAAATCCACGCTGGGCAATGTGCTGGCCGGCCGTGATGGCTATGAGGTCTCGCAGGGCAGCGTGCAGTTCGATGATGCCGACCTGCTGGAGCTGGAGCCGGAGGAACGCGCCGCCGCAGGCCTGTTCCTGGCCTTCCAGTACCCGGTCGAGATTCCGGGCGTGAACAACACCTACTTCCTGCGCGCGGCGCTCAATGCCCAGCGCAAGGCGCGCGGCCAGGAGGAACTGGATTCCATGCAGTTCCTGAAGCTGGTGCGCCAGAAGCTGGCCGTGCTGCACCTGAAAGACGAACTGCTGCACCGTGGCGTCAACGAAGGTTTCTCGGGCGGCGAAAAGAAGCGCAATGAAATTTTCCAGCTGGCTGTACTGGAACCGAAGCTGGCGATCCTGGACGAAACCGACTCGGGCCTGGACATCGACGCGCTCAAGAGCGTGGCCGATGGCGTGAACGCGCTGCGTTCGGCCGACCGTTCGTTCCTGGTCATCACCCACTACCAGCGCCTGCTCGATTACATCAAGCCGGACGTGGTGCACGTGCTGGCTGATGGAAAAATCGTGCAGAGCGGCGGTCCGGAACTGGCCCTGCAGCTGGAAGCCCACGGCTACGATTTCCTCAAGAACCGCGTGGTTCCGGAGGCGGCGGTCTGATGAGCGCGCTGCTCGATTCCCTTGCCAACGGCTTCTGCGGCAGCGATGCGCGCCGCGCCGAGCTGGACGCGGCCCTGCAGGCCGGCCTGCCCGGCCCGCGCAGCGAAGCCTGGAAGTACACCTCGCTGCGCCAGCTGGAACGTCGCAGCTTCAACCCTGCCCCGCTGGCCGCCCCTTCGGTGGACGCCGCCCTGCTGGCCGACATTCCGTCGCCGCGCCTGGTGTTCGTCAATGGCCGTCCGGTGCAGGCACTGAGCGACCTGTCCGGCCTGCCGGCCGGCGTGCAGGTGCAGACCCTGTCCGCTGCCTTGCAGGATGGCGAGGAGGCCCTGCGCTTCCTCGGCCGCCGCTTCGAGCGAAGCGAAGAAGTGTTCGCCCGCCTCAACGCCGCGCTGGCTGATGAAGGCGTGCTGGTGCGTGTCGAGGATGGTGCGCAGATCGAAACCCCGTTGCAGCTGGTCTTCATCAGCGCGGCCGGTGACACCGACCTGGCCTGGCACCATCGCCACCTGATCGAACTGCGCGCCGGGGCCAGCCTGGGCGTGGTCGAGCACCACCTGCATGTTGGCGACGCCGCGCACCTGGGCAACACCCTGGTGCACGTGCACCTGGCCCAGGACGCCGTGCTCTCGCACGCCCGCGTGCAGGCCGACAGCGCCAAGGCCACCACCCTGCTGCGCACCGATGCCGTGCTGGCGCGCAACGCCCGGTACCGTCGCATCGACCTGGAGCTGGGTGCCGCTCTGAGCCGCCACGAGCTCAACGTGCGCCTGGAAGGCGACAACGCGCAGCTCACCGCCAATGGCGTGCTGCTTGGCAATGGCCGCCGTCACGTCGATACCCGCCTGGGCATCGAGCACATCGCCCGCGACACCAACTCGGAAATGCTGTGGCGCGGCGTTGCCGCCAATCGCAGCCGGGTGGTCTTCCACGGCGGCATCCATATCCGCGCCGGTGCCGATGGCACCGATGCCAACCTGTCCAACAAGAACCTGCTGCTCTCCGCCGACGCCGAGATCGACACCCAGCCGACGCTGGTGATCGATGCCGACGAAGTGAAGGCCGCGCACGGCGCGACCGTGGGCCAGCTGGACGCCAACGCGCTGTTCTATCTGCGCTCGCGCGGTCTGCCCGCACCGCAGGCGCAGGCGCTGCTGAGCGCCGCGTTCTGCCATGAACCGCTGAACGCGTTGGATGCCCGGCTGACCGAACAGCTGCGCCGCCAGCTGGATCTTGCCCTGGCGCAGGCAGGCGTGGCATGAACCTGTCCACGCCGCGCCCGCTGGGTGACACCGCCGACGCGCCCGACTGGGATCGCGTGCGCCTGGACTTCCCGCTGCTGATGCGGGAAGTGCACGGCAAGCCGCTGGTGTATTTCGACAACGCCAACACCGGCCAGAAGCCGGTGCAGGTGATTGGCGCGGTGGACGAGTATTACCGCCGCTACAACGCCAACGTCAGCCGCGCGGTGCATGCGCTGGGCACCGAGGCCACCGACGCCTATGAGGGCGCACGCAGCAAGCTGGCGCGCTTCCTCAATGTGCGCACCAACGAGCTGGTGCTGTGCAGCGGCACCACCTTCGCCCTCAATCTGGTGGCGTATTCGTGGGCCCTGCCGCGGTTGAAGGCCGGCGACGTGATCCTGGTCTCGCGCATGGAGCACCATGCCAACATCGTGCCGTGGCAGCTGGTCGCCCAGCGCACCGGTGCAACGATCCGCGTGGCCGAAATCACTCCGGATGGCGCGATCGACCTCGACGCGCTGCGCAAGGCGATGACGCCGGAGGTGAAGCTGCTCGCCGTGGCGCACGTGTCCAACGTGCTCGGCACGGTCAACCCGGTGCGAGAGATCTGCCGGGAAGCACGCAAGCGCGGCATCATCACCGTGGTGGATGGTTCGCAGGCGGTACCACACCGCAAGGTCGACATTCCGGCCATCGGCTGCGACTTCTACGCCATCACCGGCCACAAGATGTGCGGCCCCACCGGCACCGGTGCGCTGTGGGCCAGGCGTGAGCATCTGGACGCCATGCCGCCGTTCCTCGGCGGTGGCGAGATGATCAAGGAAGTCAGCTTCGACGGCACCGTGTTCAACGACGCCCCACACAAGTTTGAGGCCGGCACCCCGAACATTGCCGGTTTCATCGGCCTGGGCGTGGCGGTGGACTATCTGGAATCGCTTGGCCTGGAGCACGTGGAAGCGCGCGAAACCGAACTGCTGGCGCACTTCACCGAAGAGCTCAACAGGATCGACGGCCTGCGCATCTTCGGCACCACGCCGGACAAGGCCGCGGTCGTGTCGTTCCTGATCGAAGGCGCGCACGCTCACGACCTGGCCACCCTGCTCGACCTGGAAGGCGTTGCCGTGCGCTCCGGCCAGCACTGTGCGCACCCGCTGCTGCAGTACTACGGCGTGGCCGCCACCTGCCGTGCCTCGCTGGCGTTCTACAACACGCACGCCGAAATCGAGCGGTTCATTGCCGCACTGACCAAGGTGCGCAAGCTGCTGGGGTGACGTAAACATGCGACAATGAGAACACTTCTCATTGTCTTGTCCGTCGATGTCGTCCCCGGTGGTCTCCCCTGCTGCGCTCGAGCGACCCTTGGCGGCTGCCATCGTCGTTCTGGCCCATATTGGCCTGTTCGCCGGGCTGCTCTGGACCCAGCATCGCGTGGCGCTGCCACTGCCGCCACCCGAGGCCGACCGCACCCAGCTGGTGCTGCTGCCGCCGCGCGCACCGGAAGTGCCGGTGGAAGAGGTGATCGCGCCGACCCCGCGCGACGCCTCGCGTGTCCACCAGCAGAAACCGCAGCCGCCCCGGCCGTTGCCGGTGACGCCGCCGCGCGACACTGCCAACTGGATCATTCCGCCCCCCACCCCGCCCAAGCCGGTCATTGATGCTCCGGCCCCGGTGCAGCAGCAGGCCTCGGTGGCCGCCGCTCCACCCAGTCCACCATTGCCGCCGGGACCCAGCGAAACCACGCCTGGGCGCGACAGCTGGGAAGGCCGGGTGATGGCGCGCCTGGAGCGCTTCCGCCGCTACCCGGTGCCGGCCCGCGCGCGTCGCCAGGAAGGGGTGGCGTACGTCCGGGTCAGCCTGTCGCGCGAAGGCCGCCTGTTGGCGCTCGCGCTGGAGAACGGCACCGGTCATGCGCTGCTGGACCAGGCCGCACTGGATACCTTCCGCCGCGCCGAGCCGCTGCCGCCGGTGCCGGCCGACCGTTCGGCACCGGTGGAGCTTTCGTTCCCGGTCGAATTTTTCATGCGCTGACACCACCTTCGTCTGCGCTGCACGCCACTGCTGCCGGCCACAGCACCATCCACATCATCCTTTTCATCGCACCTGCCCACACTGGTCCGGACCCGTCATCGTCGACCCGACATCGGGGCCCGCCGCAGGGGCCCGTTTTGACGCTTCCGGCGCTGCACGCGCTCAGCCGCGAGGCAGGTCATTGCTCTAGAATGCGGGCCATGAGCACCCTGACCTTCCGCGCGGCCACGCTGGCCGACATCCCCGCCCTGATCACCTTGGTCACCTCGGCCTATCGGGGCGACGCCAGCCGCGCCGGCTGGACCACCGAAGCCGACATGCTGGACGGCGCGCGGATCGACGCGCAGGGGCTGCAGGCGGATATCGAACGCTTGCGCAGCACCGTGCTGCTGGCCGAGCGCAATGGCGCGCTGGTGGCCTGCGCACATGTCGCCGACGAAGATGGCAAAGGCTACTTCGGCATGTTCTCGGTCGACCCGGCCCAGCAGGGCGGCGGCGTCGGCAAGCAGGTGATGGACGCGGCCGAGGCGCACGCCGCGCGCGAATGGGGCGTACCGGTGATGCAGATGACCGTCATCGATATCCGCGACGAGCTGATCGCCTTCTACGAGCGCCGTGGCTATGTGCGTACCGGGATCAAGAAGCCGTTCCCGTATGGCGACGAGCGCTTCGGCATTCCCAAGCGCGACGACCTGCGCTTTGAAGTGCTGGAAAAGCCGCTGGTGACGCAGCCATGAGCGATACCTGGACCTTCGTCTGCGCGAGCGCCGAGCTGCTGCCGGGTGAGATGAAGAGCACGTTCGACGAGGTGACGGGCACCCCGATCGTGGTGTTCAACCTGGATGGCGAACTGTACGCACTGGAAGACCAGTGCACGCATGAAGAGTTCGAGCTTTCGTCCGGCACCTTCAACACCGATGAGGGCAGCATCGAATGCGTCCTGCACAGCGCGCGCTTCGACGTGCGCGACGGTCGGGCGCTGTGCGCACCGGCCTATACGCCGGTGCCGAAGTTTCCGGTGAAGCGTGAGCACGACGGGGTCTGGACCCGCGACGACCGCGATTGAGAGCCCCGCGGTAACGGCGTGTGACGCCATGTCACGCGCAGTAACGGATGCGAATCATTATCGTTTGTGTTACCTTGTCGATTCCTTTCGCCCGCGTCCACCTGTCCGATGGGTTCTGCCCGCGACATCGCCCTGCCCGCACGCCTGATCGCACTGGTCTCCAGCGCGGTGGTGGTCCTGTGCCTGCTGGTGGCGTTCACCGGTAGCGGCGGCGCACCGCTGGCAGGGACGATGGGTCATCTGTCGGCCCTGACGCAGGCACCGGCACCGGCGCAGAACGGCACTCCGGGGCCGGTGGCCATCGAAAGCGGTACGCACGGCAGTCAACGCGGCGAAGCCGAACCCGACACGGCGCGTGAGGGCAGCGCCACGTTGGCAGCCCGCGCACCGGCGTGGGCGCTGCCAGCCTCCCTCCCCGGGGCGCTGCCCCTGCGCGAAGCCGGACTGGCGTTCGCGACGCGATTACCACGTTCGCACCTTTCCCAGGCCCCGCCCCGCGCGGCCTGATCTGCCGCGCCGCGATCTGCGGCGCTGACCGGGCCACGCCCGGCGCTTTCCCTGCGTTCGTTTCCGCTGTCCCGCGCCCTCCCGCGCATGGCTCCCCCGCCTGTGCGCGCTTCCGGGCATCCGTCCCTCTTTGCAGACCATCCACTCATGATCAAGAGCCGCAAGCACGCCTCCCCTTCCCGCAGCGCCACCGGACTGGCCACCGCCAGCCTGGTCGCCGGCCTGAGCCTGGCCACCCTGCCGCTGGCCGCACAGGCCGACGCCAACGATCCGGCCAAAACCCTCGACCAGATCGACGTGCACGCCGTGCACGGCTACAAGGCGGAGAAGCTGTCCTCGCCCAAGTTCACCCAGAGCCTGCAGGACACCCCGCAGACCGTGCAGGTGATCACCAGCGACCTGTTCAACCAGCAGGGCGCGACCACCCTGACCGAAGCACTGCGCAACAGCCCGGGCGTGGGCACCTTCTACGTTGGTGAGAACGGCAACACCAATACCGGCGACAGCATCTTCATGCGCGGCTTCGACACCTCCAGCAGCATCTTCGTCGACGGCGTGCGCGACCTCGGCTCGATCTCGCGCGATGTGTTCAATACCGAGCAGGTCGAGGTGAGCAAGGGCCCGGCCGGCACCGACAACGGCCGCTCCGCGCCGACCGGTGCGATCAACATGGTCAGCAAGCAGGCCAACCTGCACAACGCCCTTGTGGGCACCGTCTCGGTCGGCACCGACGATCAGGCCCGTACCACTGCTGACTGGAACCAGACTCTGGGCGCGACCAGCGCGCTGCGCCTGAACACGATGTGGCAGGACAACGACCAGCCCGGCCGTGACCACGTCAACAACAAGCGCTGGGGCATCGCGCCGTCGCTGGGCTTTGGACTGGGCACCAACACCCGCTATTACCTCAATCTGCTGTACGTGGACCAGGACAACATCCCCGACGGTGGCGTGCCGACCCTGGGCCTGCCGGGCTGGACCCCGCAGCCTACGCTGGAGCAGCTGGCCGGCCACCCGGTGGATCCGGAGAACTTCTACGGCACCCGCGCCGACCACGACGACGTCACCGCGAAGATGGCCACGTTCCGCTTCGAGCATGACTTCAACGACAACGTGCGCCTGACCAACACCGCACGCTGGGGCCGCACCGAGCAGGACTACCTGCTGACCGCCTTCATGGGCACCGGCACCCGGGGAGCCAACGGCGCACCGACCGGAAACATCCGTTACACCGACCGCAGCAACCTGGACACCTACACGATCGCGCGCAGCCTGCCGACCTTCAAGGACCAGGAAAACACCATCCTGACCGACCAGCTCAACCTGCGCGCCGACTTCGCCACCGGCGCGGTGCGTCACTCCCTGAGCACCGGCCTGGAGTTCACCCGCGAGGAACTGGAAAGCTTCGGGCAGGCCGCCACCGGCGGCACCACCTGGTCGGCGGCCAACCTGTACAACCCGGACTGGAACGCCACCGGCCTGACCTGGGCGCACAACGGCGCGGACAGCTACGGCAAGACCACCACCTCGTCGGTGTATCTGTTCGACACCCTGGCCTTCGGTGACAGCTTCCTGGTCACCGCCGGCCTGCGCGCCGACCACTACAAGACCGAATACCAGAGCGCCTCGGTGTGCGGCGGCCGTGGCCCGGCCTGCGGCAGCAACCCGGCCGGCACGGTCATTGCCAACCCGTCGCTGGAGCATTCCGACACGCTGTTCAACTGGAAGCTGGGTGCGGTGTACAAGGTCGGCAGCGTGGTCAGCCTGTACGCCAACTACGCCCTTTCGCAGCAGCCTCCGGGCGGCAGCAACTTCGCCCTGAGCAGCTCGGCCAGCAGCGCCGACAATCCGCGCCTGGACCCGCAGAAGGCCAAGACCTTCGAAGTGGGCACCAAGTGGGCGTTCCTGGACGACGCACTGGCCTTCAACGTTGCGCTGTTCAAGACCGAGGTCAGCAACGAGATCAACACCCAGGTGCTGGACGACGCCGGCAACCCGACCCAGACCGGGAAGAAGTCTGTGAAGGGTATCGAGGTCTCCACCGTGGGCCGCATCACCGACAACTGGTCGGTGTCGGCCGGCTACAGCCACCTCGACACCGAAGTGGAGGAAGGCGCGAACGTGGCTGCCGACGGCACCCGCAACCTGACCTACACCCCGGGCGACACCTTCACCGGCTGGACCACCTACGTGCTGCCGTTCGGGCTGACCGTGGGCGGCGGCGTGCGCTACGCCGGGCAGATGCATCGCGGTACCGATGGCGCGGTGGGCACCCCGGCGTTCACCAGGTCGTACACGGTCTACGACGCGGTGATCTCCTACGCGTTCAACGACCGCCTGTCGCTGCGCTTGAACGGCTACAACCTGTTCGACAAGGAGTACGTGGCCGCGATCAACAAGAGCGGGTACCGTTACACCCCGGGCGCGCCGCGCAGCTTCCTGCTCAGCGCGGATTACCGCTTCTAAGGGCTCCTGCCATGCTCCTGCACGTTCCGAACGTTCTGCGTCCCGACGAACTGGCCCATCTGCAGCAGGCCCTGGCCGCTGCCGACTGGACCGACGGCCGCGAAACGGTCGGCGTGCAGGGGGCGCAGGTCAAACGCAACGACCAGTTGCCCGATGCGTCCCCGCTCAAGGCCGAGCTGGGGCGCATCGTGCTGGCGGCGCTGGAACGGCATCCGCTGTTCTTCGCCGCAGCATTACCGCTGCGGATCCTGCCGCCGCGGTTCAACCGTTACCAGGGCGGTGGCGAATATGGCTTCCACGTCGATGGCGCAGTGATGCGCCAGCAACTGGATGGCCAGCTCATCCAGCTTCGCTCGGACGTGTCGTGCACGCTGTTTCTGGCCGACCCTGAAAGCTACGACGGTGGCGAGCTGATCATCAGCGACACCTATGGCGAGCACGAAGTGAAGCTGCCTGCAGGCGATCTGGTGCTGTATCCGTCCAGCAGCCTGCACAAGGTCAGCCCGGTCACCCGCGGTGCACGTGTGGCGTCGTTTTTCTGGGTGCAGAGCATGGTCCGGGACGACAGCCAGCGGCGGGCATTGCTGGAGATGGATACCGCGATTGAAACACTGCGCGTGACCGGGGCGGATGCGTCGGCGGTGCTGCAGTTGACCGGGGTGTATCACAACCTGCTGCGACGCTGGAGCGAGACGTAGAGCCGGCGCGACGACCAACGGTCATCGCCTGCCAGGCGTCGATGTAAATTATTCCTATTTGCATATGCATTTCAATCTCACTACAATCCGCGCCGCATCCTGAAAGGACTCCTGCGTGCGCCATTCCCACCGCCATCGCTGCTTTGCCCCCGCCATGCGCGGGCAGCGCCCGGCGTTGGCGACGGTGCTGGCGTGGCTGGCCCTGCTGTCGATGCTGGTGGCCGGATTGCCCGTGCTGGGCCACGCCCCCGATGCGGCCGCAACCACGCTGCAGCAGCCCGCAGAAGAACGTCGCGGTGGCGAACTGGCCGAGGAATCCCCGGCCAAGCTGCGTCGGGTTGCCAGCGCGCGCCCCGCCTCCCAGGCCGAGCGCGATCCGCAGCCGGCTCCGGTTGAATCCTTTGATGCGCTGATCGCCACCCTGGCCGATCTGCCGCCTCAGGTTGTTCCCGCCATCGATTCGGCACCGGCTGCGCCGCTGCCTGCGGCTCCCGGCCGTCGCGTCCAGCGCGGCCAGGCTCCCCCCCAGGGC
>NZ_RHPP01000011.1:0-26375 GCF_003935715.1 Stenotrophomonas sp. 278
CACCAGCCCCCGGCCCCGGCGCTGGCCACCCCGCCGCCGCCTTCGGCGTGCAGTTCGGCGGTGAACCGGTTGCTTATCCCGCGCCGCCAGGTCGCGCTGCCAATGGTGGCGTCGTCATAGGAGAACGAGCGGATGCCGTAATCGCGCCGCATGCGGCCAATGCCCGCCGACCAGTCGGAAAGGCCTTCGGCGAGCAGCTGCTGGGTGCCGTAGAACGAGAAATCCAGGGTCTGCATGCGGCCATAGGCATCGGTGATCACCACCTGCGCGTTGCCGGTGCCGCTGATGCCGGGTTGTGCGCCCAGCTGGAATGGGCCAACCGGCACTTCGCCGTTGTATTGGCGGAGGCCATCCACATACAGCTCAACCGTGGACGGCACCACGGCTTCGCCAAGAAAGCTGGGCGTGGGGGTCAGCACCCGGTAGGGCTGCAGGCCGTAGTTGCGGCCGATCTGGATGCCGCCCATCCGCACCGGTCGGCTCCAGTCGACGAAGCCGCTGAAGAAGTCGCCCACGGTGAGCGTGAGTGCCTGATCCGGAAAATCCAGCTCCCAACGGCTGTCCAGGCGCACGCTCTCGCCACGCCAGCCGCCGCCATCGCCCTCCTGGTAGGTGCGCAGCAACTGGCTGCTGCGCAGCACCCCGCGGCCCAACCCGAACACGCGTGCCTCGGTGGTGAGCGCGAGATTTCCCGCGTCCTCGTTCTGGCTGGCGTACACGTCGTAGTTGAGCAGTGCGCCCGGGGAGGCACTGGCCACCGGCGTGGTTTCGCGCGCCTGGCCGAGTTCGGTGGTCGGCAGGTCCAGCTGCTCCAGCGGGACCTCAAGCGCCAGGGTCTGCATGGCGGCGTCATAACGCACCACCACACCGCTGATCTGCTCCAGCGGCACGGGCGCGTCGCCGCGCGCGGCGAATCCCAGCTGGCGCAGCACTGCCGGGTCGGCACGCAGTTGGCCTGCCGATTCGGTGAACGGCAGCAGGCCACGCGGAGTGCCGTTGAGCGTGACATCCAGGTACAGCGTCTGCGGGGCTGTCAGCGGGGTCGGCGGCGGCAACATCACATCGTCGGCGGCCCCCAGGCCGCCGATCTCCGCGCCGCTGTCGGCCGGGGCCGTAGCGGCGGCGGCCGGCAGTGCCAGCATTCCGGGCGAGACCGCAGCGGCAGCCAGGACGACGCGCACGCAGGCCTCAGCGAGCCGGTGGCGTCGCAGGCAGTGGCGTGGCTTGCGAAGCGCCATTGATCTTTGCCGATAGGATTGCGCCGTTGAGGCGCGCTGCGGTGATGTCCAGCGGCCAGCGCATGGTCTGGCCACTGAGCACGTAGCCCACCAGGCCGGGTTTGAACACCTGGGGTCGCTCGGGCGTGCCCATGGCCAGGTCGGCGAGCTGGGCATAGGTGGTACCCAGATTGCGTACTTCCAGCGCCAGGGTGCCGTCGGCCTGGGTCAGCAGGGAGGCCTGCAGGTCCGGCGCATCCGGTGCGTCGTCGTCGGGCTGCACGAACACCGGCAGCGAGTAGCGAAGCACGAACTGCATGCCTTCGCGGTTCGGGTCGAGGGGCGGCACCTCATCGACGATGACACGGTAGGCGAGCTGGCCGGTCGGCGGCTGGGGATCGGCGCGGACCACGCGGATCAGCTGCTGCTGCCCCGCCGCCAGTGCCTGCATCGGCGGGCTCACCACCAGTTCCGAGGTGGGCTCCAGTTCGTCGCGGCCATCGCGCTGGGTCCAGCGGAACACGCGCGCCTGGACGTCTACCGGCGCAGTGCCGCTGTTGCTGATCCACAGTGCTTCGGCGTTCTGGCGGGAAGTCAGCTGCAGCGACGTCGGCGCGACCTGAAGGCTGGCGGCGTGGGTGCCGGCGGCAGTCAGCGCCGCCAGCAGCACGCAGGCAACAAGGCACCGTCCGGAAGGCCGCGCGCGGCTCCGTTCAGTATCCGACATGGCACCCTCAGTAGGTGATGGTGGCGGTGACGGTGTCCTGGTAGTTACCGGTCGCAGCGTTGTTCACGCTGGGATTGGCGACCTGGCCGTAAATCGGATACGCCTGCGCGAGGCCGTTGCCGGTGCCTGCCACGGTATTGGTGCCCGCTGTTGCGCCCCAGACCGTGGTGCGGGTCGCGTTGGAATACAGCTGGTAGCCGACGTAGTTGTTGGTGGTGACCGCCGCGTCGGTGTTGATCATGCGCCGGGTGGTGACGTCGTTGGCGGTGGCGGCATTGGCACCGGCATTGAGTGCGATCGTATACGGGGTCAACGCCGAGCACTGGGCGGTGACCGAGCCCTGCGCATTGGACGGGGTGGTCGCGGTGGACAGCGCCGAGCCGAAGTCGACGTCGGTGGCGGCTGCGGCGGTGATCGTGCAGGCCTTGGTGATGATGATGCGCACGTTGAACGTGGTGGTGTCGGCGGCCAGGGCAGGGGACGCCAGGGCCAGCAGAGTAAAGCTGAACAGCACAGGTCGAAGGGATCGCATGGGTTTTCTCCTTGGACGGGGGTCCTGGATGAACGAGTCGATACCGCCGTGGGGCCGGGGAGGCGCGCCGCAGGGACGCGGTTTCCTTATAAATGCGCGGTCGTGGGCGAAACGTGAGGAAATCTGGCCGCTTTTCACATTTTCTACGTTCCGCCGGGCGCAGGTACGGGGTCCCTGGAAGGCCGGAGGTCCGCCCGATGCGCCCCGGCCCGTTCAGACTGGCCGCGGAATCAGCGATAATGGCGGGCATGAGCGTGAATCTGAAAACCCCCCAGGAAATCGAAATGATGCGCGTCGCCGGCCGGCTGGCCAGCGAGGTGCTCGACATCGTCACCCCGCATGTGAAGCCGGGCGTGACCACTGAAGAGCTCGACCGCATCTGCCACGACCACATCATCAACGTGCAGAAGGCCACGCCGGCCAATGTTGGCTATCGCGGCTTCCCCAAGACGGTGTGCACGTCGGTCAACAACGTCATCTGTCACGGCATCCCCAGCGAAGGCAAGGTGCTCAAGGACGGCGACATCATCAACATCGACGTGACCGTCATCAAGGATGGCTGGCATGGCGACACCAGCCGCATGTACTTCGTCGGCACCCCGTCGGTGATGGCACGCCGTCTGGTCGATGTGACCTACCAGGCCATGTGGGCCGGCATCCGCGCGGTCAAGCCGGGGGCAACCCTGGGCGACATCGGGCATGCCATCCAGAGCCTGGCCGAAGGCGAGCGCTTCAGCGTGGTCCGCGAGTACTGCGGCCACGGCATCGGCAAGGTCTATCACGACGAGCCGCAGGTGGTGCATTACGGCCGCCCGGGGCAGGGGCTGGTGCTGCAGCCGGGCATGACCTTCACCATCGAGCCGATGATCAATGAAGGCACCCGCTACAACAAGGTGCTGCCGGACGGCTGGACCGTGGTCACCAAGGACCGCAAGCTGTCGGCGCAGTGGGAGCACATGATCGCGGTCACCGAGACCGGCGTGGATGTGCTGACCCTCGCGCCCGGCGAATCGCAGGTCTGAGCATGTTGCCGGCGAGCCCTGTCCTGGACGCGCCGGCCGATGCCGTCGCCGACCCCGAGTGGGCGGCGCTGGCCCGGCAGAGCCTCCAGCAGGCCGACGCCCGCCTGTACCGCCGGTTTGACCAGGGCGACAACATCGAGCGTCTGCTGGCGCTGCGCGCCCGTGCCGCCGACCACCTGATCCGTCTCGCCTGGCAGCGCTGTCTGCCCGCCGACACGGGGCTGGCGCTGTTTGCAGTTGGCGGCTACGGGCGCGGCGAACTGTTCCCGCGTTCGGATATCGACGTGCTGGTGCTCGGCGAACCGGCGGCACAACACGCGCACGAAGCGGGGTTGGCGCGCCTGTTCGCGCTGCTCTGGGACTGCGGCCTGCCGGTCAGTCATGCGGTGCGTTCGGCGCAGGATTGCGTGACCGCCAGCGCCGACCAGACCGTATTCACCGCCCTGCTGGAATCGCGCCCACTGGTCGCCGACGAGGCGGCGCGGCAGTTGCTGAAGCGTGCGATCAATGACGACGCACTGTGGCCACCGCAGGCGTTCTTCGTGGCCAAGCGCGACGAACTGCTGGCCCGTCACCAGCGTTTCGGCGACACCGCCGACAACCTGGAGCCGGACATCAAGGACGGCCCGGGTGGGCTGCGCGACCTCAATACGCTCGGCTGGATGGCGCTGCGCGCGTTCGGGGTGCGCGAACTGGAGGCCCTGGTCGGCCTGGGCCATCTGGGCCTGGACGAAGCCACCGCGCTTCGGCGCGAGCGCTGCGCGCTGGCGCAGCTGCGCTTCGGCCTGCACCTGGTCGCCAACCGGCCTGAAGAGCGCCTGCGCTTCGACTACCAGAAAACCCTGGCAGCGCGCCTGGGCTTCCACGACGATGTGGAAAGCCTCGCGGTGGAAAAGATGATGCAAGGCTTCTACCGCAGCGCCACGGTGGTGCGACGGATCAGCGACCGCCTGCTGCAGCGCTTCGAGGAACAGTTCGACGGTGAGGCGGTGCCCGAGCCGGTCAGCGTCGGTTTCTCGCTGCGTCGTGGTTATCTCGCCGCCAATGATCCGCAGTGGCCGCAGGGAGACATCCAGCAGGTATTCGCGCTGTTCGCCAGCTGGGCCTACAACCCGGACGTCCGCGGGCTTCATTCGCTGACCGCGCGCGCGCTGGCTGAATCGCTGGCGGTGCTGCCGTCCTACACCGAAGCCAGCGCCGACGCACGTGGGCAGTTCATGGCCCTGATGCGCAGCCCGCGCGCGGTGGACACGCTGGCGCGGATGGCGCGGCTGGGCGTGCTCGGGCAGTGGATTCCGGCGTTCGCGCAGGTGTCCGGGCGCATGCAGTTCGACCTGTTCCATGTGTACACCGTGGACCAGCACACGTTGATGGTCCTGCGCAACATTGGCCTGTTCGCCAGCAGCCGCGCCGACGAGCGCTTCTCGATCGCGCATGAGGTGTGGCCCCGCCTGCGCAAGCCGGAACTCCTGCTGTTGGCCGGTCTGTTCCACGACATCGCCAAAGGCCGCGGCGGCGACCATTCCGAGCTCGGCGCGGTGGACGCGCGCGAATTCTGCCAGGCGCACGCGCTGAGCACGTCGGATACCGAGCTGGTGGCCTGGCTGGTCGAGCAGCACCTGCGCATGTCGGTGACCGCGCAGAAGCAGGACATTTCCGACCCGGACGTTATCCATCGTTTCGCCTCGCTGGTGGCCAGCCGTGATCGCCTCGATTACCTGTACCTGCTGACCTGCGCCGATATCGCCGGGACCAGCCCCAAGCTGTGGAACGCGTGGAAGGACCGCCTGCTGGCCGACCTGTACTTCGCCGCGCGCCGCGCGCTGCGCGACGGCCTGGAGAACCAGATGCCCGCTGCCGAGCGCGTGCAGGAAGCACGCGAGTCGGTGCGCGCACTGGTTCGCGAGCGCGGTTACGACGATGCCACCATCGACCGCCAGTTTGCGGTCATGCCCGACGAAAGCTTCATCCGCCTGCGGCCCGAGCAGCTGGCGTGGCAGGCCGCAGCGCTGGTGCCGGTGAAGCAGGGCCAGACCCTGGTGAAAGTGCGCCGCATCACCCCGGACGACCATGCGCTGGAAGTGTTCGTGCACTCGCCAGACCGCGATGGCCTGTTCGCGGCAATTGTGATGACGCTGGACCGCAAGGGCTATGGCATCCATCGTGCGCGCGTGCTGGACGGTCCGGTTGATACCATCTTCGATACCTTCGAAGTGACCCCGGCTGACAGCTTCGCCGACGGTGATGCGCCGCGCCTGGAAGCTGCGTTGCGCGAGGCACTTTCCGGCGACCTGACCCGGCTGCGCCCGTCGCGGCGGGTGATTCCACGCCAATTGCGTCACTTCCGCTTCGCACCGCGCATCGAGTTCCGCGATGCCAGCGACAATGAAGCCGGAAGTACCCGCTTCAGCCTGGTGGCGCCGGATCGCCCCGGGCTGCTGGCCGACGTGGCTTTTGTACTGCGCAACCAGGGCCTGCGTGTGCACGACGCACGCATTGCCACCTTCGGCGAACGCGCCGAAGACATGTTCGTGATCAGTGACGAGCACGACCAACCCTTGACTGAAACCGCCCGGCAGCAGCTGCATGACGCGATGCTGACCTGCCTGGATCCTGATCGAAAAGCCGGAGATACCCCCTGATGGCCACCAAGCCCGCCAAGAAGACCGCCGCGAAGACCGCAGCGGCCAAAAAGACTGCTGCCGTTGCCCCGGCTGTGAAGAAGCCCGCAGCGAAGAAGGCCGTGGCTGCCGCGAAGAAAGCGCCGGCGAAGAAGGCGGCCGCCACCGCCGCTGAAACCGCCGCCAAGCGTGCCGAAACCATTGCCCGCAAGTCGCTGCGCAAGCCGGCGACACCCGGCGTGGAAGAGCTGAAGTTCGGCATTGAAAGTGCCTTCGAACGTCGCGCCATGCTGACCCTGCATGAGATTGAAGGTTCGACCAAGCCGCTGGTCAACCGTGTCATTGACGGGTTGGAAACCGGCGAATTCCGCGTTGCCGAGCCGGATGGCCACGGTGGCTGGAAGGTCAACGAGTGGCTGAAGAAGGCGGTGCTGCTGTATTTCCGCGTCAACGACATGGGCGTGGTGGATGCACGTCCGGCACCGTTCTGGGACAAGGTGGAATCGCGCTTCGCCGGCTTCGATGAGGCGAAGTTCCGCCGCACCGGGGTGCGCGTGGTGCCGGGTGCGATCGCGCGCCGCGGCAGTTACTTCGGAAAAGATGTGGTGCTGATGCCCAGCTTCACCAACATCGGCGCGCATGTGGGCGAAGGCACCATGGTCGACACCTGGGCCACGGTGGGTTCCTGCGCGCAGATCGGCAAGCACTGCCATCTTTCCGGCGGTGCCGGTATTGGCGGCGTGCTGGAACCGCTGCAGGCCAGCCCGACCATCATCGAGGATCACTGCTTCATCGGTGCGCGTTCGGAAGTGGTTGAAGGCGTCGTGGTCGGCCACCACAGCGTGATCGGCATGGGCGTGTTCCTGAGCCAGAGCACCCGCATCTACAACCGTGCCACGGGCGAGATCAGCTACGGCTACATTCCGCCGTACAGCGTGGTGGTATCCGGCTCGCTGCCGAGCAAGGACGGCACGCACTCGCTCTACTGCGCGGTGATCGTCAAGCAGGTAGACGCCAGGACCCGCAGCAAGACCAGCGTCAACGACCTGCTGCGCGGCCTGGCCGACTGAATGTCGCAGGCACCGCGCTGACGGCGTGGTGCCTGGCAGGTTTGCGCTACAGCTAGGAGTTCACCGAACGCCGCCTGCGGGCGGCGTCGCTATGCTCGGGATGCGTCGTGTCCGCACGCGCTGATTTCTTTCCCGGCATGAAGGACGTCCATGAACCCTGCTGTTTCGCCCGTACCTTTGGCATCGCGGCCGCGCGCGCTGTCGCCGCCCCGCGCCGCCCAGGTGCCCCCTTCCGAGCCCCGGCTGCTGGCTGAGCAGGTGCTGCTCGCGTTGTTCAACGCCCCGCCCTGTGGCGATTTCCGGCTGGGCGTGGATCCGCCGTCGGGCGCGATGATCGCGGCGCTGTATTCGCGGATGGTCGCCGGACACGACGTCGGCACCCTGTACGGCGACCAGGATGTGCTGCTTCAGTTGCTGCGTGAGAGCATCGCGTTGGGCCCGACGCAGCGTCGCTATCGACTCAGCAGCTGCAGCATCGGCAAAGCGCTCAATATCATGTGCCTGGTATGGCGCGCGCGTGCTCGAATCCCGCCCGACACCGCGCGACTGGTCGCGTTGATGGAGTCCTGCGCCGTGCTGATCCAGCGGCAGGGAAGCATGCTGCTGGAGACCTGCGGGGTGATCATGTTCCATCTGGGCGAGCTGATCACCTGTCACGCGCTCAGTGATCACTGTGCGCGTCTGATCTGCGAGGTCCTCGAGCCGAAGTTCCGCGCGGCGGTTCGCAGCCGACTGCATGAGCCGCTGACGGGCGGCGAGGTGGCGCTCGGGCTGATCAGCACGCTGCGTGCGTCGGAACAGCGCCTGGTCGCGGCGACAGACGCGCCTTCGCAGCGTACGGCGGCTGATGCGCTTCTCGTCACCATGCACATGCTGCTGGATAGGCAGCCGCAGTTCCTGCGACGCTGTGAAAGCTCCACATTGGGCCTGATCGCGCGTCACGCCGTGCTGTATCTGCGGCAGCTGGAGGCTGTCCAGGGCGAAGGCGCGGATGCCGAAGACAAAGACCGCCAGTTCCGCGTCGCGCGACTGGTCAGAACCTGCATCGAAGAAGTGCGCCGTCGTCCTTCCGACAGCGGTGCAGAGGCAGAACAGGCGCGGCCGGGATTTGATTGCAGGTTGCGTTATGCGCCGCATTATTACCAACAGTGGCTGTCGCGGCAGGACCCCTACGTGCAGGCCTGGCTGGCGCTCCGGCTGGAAGAGGGAGGGCATGTGCAGGCAGCCGCCTCGGCGGCCGTCAGCGCCCCTCGCCCCGTCCCTCATTTCGACGCGGATCGCGACGGCCCGCTCTCGCGCCTTGGCGGCGCGGCCGCAGCGCTTGCCGATGGCGATGTGGTGACCGTCCGCGAGACGCGGGAGCACGCCATCACCTGTACTCAGCATGTGATGTCTTCGCTGCAGGCCGAAGGCACGTCGCTGCAACCGGACCTGCGCGCACGTGCACAGATGCTGCTCGACATCGATACCGTGTTTCAGCATCTGGACCAGGCCAATCCGCTGAATGCACCGCGTTACGACGCCACCCTGGAGACCCTGCGGGTGTTCATGCAGGAGCAGGCGACGGAACTGGTCGACGCGGGCGGCGTGCCGCTGCTGGGGCCGGCAGTTTCGCTGCCGTCCGGCCTGCGTTCCTGGCAGCGGCTGCTGCTGAGCCAGTTGCTGACCTGAGCAGGGCAGGGCCTTGCGGTATGATCCGGGCATGAGCGAAACCATCATTTACGGACTGAAGAACTGCGACACCTGCAAGAAGGCCACGAAGTGGCTGGACCGGTTCGGTGTGGGTTACACCTTCGTGGATTACCGCGAGCACAAGCCGTCGCCCGAGACGCTGCTGGAGTGGGCGGCGCAGCTGGGCGGCCTGGGCGCAATGGTGAACAAGTCATCGACCACCTGGCGGCAGCTGCCGGACAACCGCAAGGCCGCCGCCTCCGACGCGGAGTGGAAGCTGCTGCTGCGCGAGTACCCGCAGCTGATCAAGCGACCCGTGGTGGTGACTGCAGACGGCACGGTCAGCCAGGGCTTCAGTGACAACGGGTTCAAGCAGCGTTTCGGAGTGGGCTCGTGAACGACGTTGTTGCCTTGACCTGTGAACTGATCGCGCGGCCGTCGGTGACGCCGGACGATGCCGGCTGCCAGATGCTGCTGGCCGATCGTCTGCAGGCGGCCGGCTTCCAGTGTGAGCACCTGCGTCTGGGCGAGGTCGACAACCTGTGGGCCACCCACGGGCAGGGCGCGCCGGTGCTGGTGCTGCTGGGCCACACTGATGTGGTGCCGCCGGGCCCGCGCGAGGCCTGGGCCAGCGATCCGTTCGCTCCGGAGGTGCGCGACGGCGTGCTGTACGGGCGCGGTGCGGCGGACATGAAGGGCAGCGTGGCGGCGTTCGTGGTGGCGGCCGAGCAGTTCGTGAAAGCGCACCCGCAACATCCAGGCACGCTGGCGGTTCTGCTGACCAGCGACGAGGAAGGCGACGCCATCGACGGTGTGCGTCGGGTCGCGGACATCTTCCGCGAACGCGGGCAGGGCATCGACTGGTGCATCACCGGAGAGCCGTCGTCGACGGCGGTGCTGGGCGACCTGCTGCGGGTCGGCCGGCGCGGCAGTCTGTCGGGCACGCTGACGGTGAAAGGCGTGCAGGGCCACGTGGCGTATCCGCACAAGGCGCGCAACCCGATCCACCTGGCCGCGCCGGCGCTGGCGGCGCTGACCGCGAGACACTGGGACGATGGTTTCGAAAGCTTCCCGCCGACCAGCCTGCAGGTGTCCAACATCCACGCCGGCACCGGCGCGAACAACGTCATTCCCGGCGAGCTGCAGGTGCTGTTCAACCTGCGCTACAACCCGCACTGGAACGCGCCGAAGCTGGAAGCGGCGATCACCGCGATGCTGGACGCGCACGCGCTGGATTACACGCTGAAGTGGCACCGCAGCGGCGAACCGTTCTATACCCCGGAAGGCACGCTGCGCAGCGTGGCCCGGCAGGTACTGGGTGAGTTCGCCGGCGCGGCCCCGGAAGAAAGCACCGGCGGCGGCACCTCCGACGCCCGCTTCATCGCCCCGCTGGGCGCGCAGTGCATTGAAGTCGGCCCGGTCAACGCCTCCATCCACCAGGTCGACGAAAACGTCTCCGTCGCCGACCTCGAAGCCCTGCCAGCCCTCTACCAGCGCCTCATCGAGCGCCTGCTGGCCTGACTGCTGGATCTGGGCGAACAGCCGGTGGTCATCGGTTCCGTGTGTTGGCAGGTCGGGGTGGGCATTCCGGGGGACGCCGCAAGTACGTCCCTGTAGGCTCGATCGCCGCATCCATGCGGCTCACGCCCCCTCCAACCCACCCCGACCCGCCCCGACAGTGGGTCGGTGGCCAACGAAAATCAAAATCCACGCGCGGGTCTGTCCCGGTAGCGTCGGTCGACAGACGACGGCCGTGAAATCCCCAACATCCGGTAACGCATGACCTCGGAACGCAGACGCCGTTGCCGTGGCATTTCCCATGGCCACCGACCACGTATCGAGGGGCCGGGCACAGCCCCGCGGCACCCAGCCCATGCAATCCAAGTAAGTTGCGACAGCAACAGTTGCACGCCCGAAATATTCCGGGTACGTTCGATCCATGGCCTCGCCCCTGACCACCGCCGTCAATAACAACCGCAATAATCTGCGCGCGAATAATCGTGCGCGGCCGATGCGGGACTGCGACCAGGGCTAGAACCAGAAATACGCCCGGATACCAGAAAACCCGCATCGGTCGATGCGGGTTTTTTTATGGTCCGGGTTTTTCACATCCGGGCCTGGGTGGCCGGTCGAATGCCTGCAACACGTGTATTCCCCCATCATCAGGAGCTGTTCCCATGTGTTCGATCTTTGGAATGTTCGGCCTTCAGGCCGGAGATGATCTTCCTGCCCTGCGCCGTCGCGCGCTGGATCTCTCGCAGCGCCAGCGCCATCGCGGGCCCGACTGGAGCGGCGTGTACGTCGACACCGGTGCCGTGCTGGTGCACGAGCGCCTGGCCATCGTCGACCCCGCCGGCGGCTCGCAGCCGCTGCTGTCCGAGGATGGCGGTCTGGCCCTGGCCGTCAACGGCGAAATCTACAACCACCGTGAACTCAAGGCCGAACTTACCCAGCCGTATGCCTTCCAGACCGGTTCGGACTGCGAGGTCATCAACGCGTTGCATCGCGAAGACACGCCCGCCTCGTTCCTCAACCGGCTCAACGGCATTTTCGCCTTCGCCCTGTGGGACCGTGACCAGCAGCGCGTACTGATCGCGCGTGATCCCATCGGGGTGGTGCCGCTGTACTGGGGGCATGACCAGGACGGCCGACTGGTGGTCGCGTCAGAGCTGAAATCGCTGGTCGACATCTGCGCGGACGCCGCCCAGTTCCCGCCCGGCCACTGGTATGACAGCGCCACCGATACGCTCACCCGTTACTACGAGCGGCCGTGGCGTGACTACGCTGCAGTCGAAGGCGTGGAAGCTGACCGTGTCGCGCTGCGCGAAGCGTTCGAGCGTGCCGTTCACCGTCAGCTGATGACCGACGTGCCCTATGGGGTGCTGCTGTCCGGTGGCCTGGATTCCTCGCTGGTCGCTGCCGTGGCCGCACGCTATGCGCGCCATCGCATTGAAGACGGCGACCAGAGTGAAGCGTGGTGGCCGCGTCTGCACTCGTTCGCCATCGGCCTGGAAGGCTCGCCCGATCTCGCCGCCGCCGCCATCGCTGCCGAGGCGCTGGGTACCGTGCATCACGGCTTCGAGTACACCTTCGAGGAAGGCCTGGATGCGCTGCCAGAAGTCATCCGCCACGTGGAAACCTACGACGTCACCACCATCCGCGCGTCCACGCCGATGTTCCTGCTGGCGCGACGCATCAAGGCCATGGGGGTAAAAATGGTGCTGTCCGGTGAAGGCAGCGACGAAATATTCGGCGGCTACCTGTACTTCCACAAGGCACCCAATGCGCGCGAGTTCCATGAAGAACTTGTGCGCAAGCTGGACGCGCTGAACAACTACGACTGCCTGCGCGCGAACAAGTCGATGATGGCCTGGGGCGTCGAGCCGCGGGTGCCGTTCCTGGACCGTGAGTTTCTCGACGCAGCCATGCGCATCGATGCCCGCCACAAGATGGTCGGGCAGGGAGCGGGGGGCGCGCGGCGAATCGAGAAGGCCGTACTGCGCGAGGCGTTCGAGGGCTACCTGCCGGACTCGATTCTGTGGCGGCAGAAGGAGCAGTTCAGCGACGGCGTCGGCTACGGTTGGATCGACGGCCTGAAGGCGCACGCCGAAGGCCAGGTCAGCGACCGGGTCATGGCGGCCGCCGACAAGCGCTTCGTGCACAACCCGCCGCAGACCAAGGAGGCGTACTACTACCGCCACCTGTTCGAGCAGTTCTTCCCCACCCAGGCCGCCGCCGAGACCGTGCCCGGGGGCAAGTCGATTGCCTGCTCTTCGCCGGCCGCGATCGCCTGGGATGCCAGCTTTGCCGCCATGGCCGACCCCTCTGGCCGCGCTGTAGCGGGGGTGCACGAACAGGCGATCAGCGCGTAACAACCCCGCCGCGTTATCATCGCCCCTCACGCAAGGGCATGTTCATGGACGCACAGAGCAGGGGCGGGTCACGGCCGATGAAATGGGGTTGGCACTACCTGGCCTGGGCCGGGATTCCACTGGCCATCGGCCTGGCGCTGGCGCGCTATGCCGGTCCGGGCATGCCCACCGTCGCCGCCAAGGCCGAAAAGGTCATCGGCAGCGACTGGGCCCAGCACCTGGCGTCGCCGCTGGGCCTTTTCCTGCTGCAGCTTCTGGTGCTGCTGGTGGTGGCCAAAGGAGCTGGCGCGCTGTTGAAACGAATCGGTCAGCCGGCGGTGATCGGCGAGATGGCGGCCGGGCTGATGATGGGCCCGCTGGTGCTGGGCAGCCTGCTGCCCGGCCTGCATGGCGCGCTGTTCCCGGCCACATCACTAGGCCCGCTGGGCATGCTCAGCCAGCTCGGTGTGCTGATGTTCCTGCTGGTGGCCGGTGCCGAACTTGACCTGGGCGCACTGCGTGGCCGCCGCCGCTTTGCCTTCACTGTCAGCCATGCCGGCATCGCGGTGCCGTTCGTGCTGGGGGTGCTGCTGGCGATCTGGTTGTACCCCGACCATGGACCGCAGGGCGTGGGCTTTACCGCCTTCGCGCTGTTCGTCGGCATTTCCATGAGCATCACCGCCTTCCCGGTGCTGCTGCGCATCCTGGCGGATCGTGGCATCACCCACACCCCGTTGGGCCAGACTGCCATTGCCTGTGCCGCCTTGGGCGACGCCACCGCGTGGTGCCTGCTGGCGCTGATCGTGGCCGCTGCGCAGGCCACCGGGTGGCTTACCGCCAGCCTCAACCTGCTGTGTGTGGTGGCCTTCGTCGCGCTGATGCTGGGCGCGGTGAAACCGTGGTTCGCGCGACAGACGGTGCAACCCGGCAGCGAAGGTCGCTGGCTGTTGGGGGTGCTGCTGCTGGCCCTTGCCAGTGCGCTGGTCACCGAAGTGCTGGGCATCCATGCCCTGTTCGGCGCGTTTGCCGCCGGGGTGGCGGTGTCGGCCAATACCCAGTTGCGCACGCTGCTCATCGCCAAAGTGGAACCGTTCGCGGTCACCCTGCTGCTGCCGCTGTTCTTCGCCATGACCGGCCTGCGCATGCGCGCGGATGCGCTTCACGCCAGCGATCTGCTGCTGTGCCTGCTGGTGATCGCGGTGGCCACCGTGGGCAAACTGCTCGGCACCTTCAGTGCGGCGCGCAGTGCCGGGCTGGAAACGCGTGAGGCGTGGCGGCTGGGTGCGCTGATGAACACCCGTGGCCTGATGGAGCTGATCGTGCTCAATCTCGGTTACGAACTGGGCCTGCTGGGCGACCGCCTGTTTGCGGTGCTGGTGATCATGGCGCTGGTGACCACCGCCATGACCGGGCCGTTGTTGAATCTGATCGAGCGGCGCAACGTTCGCGGTCACGACCAACGGTCGTGACCTACCCGGCACGCAGGATGATCCGGTGGGTCACGACCGTTGGTCGTGACTTCTGTCTGACGACGCGAATCACTGCGGCGTCAATGTCATCGTATGCACGGCTTTCCCCGGCAAGAACGGCGTCGGCTTGCCCTGCGCCCAATCCGCATGCCCAGCCCCCCAGAACGGCGAAAGCGGATGGCCGCTCTGCCCACCCGGCATATGGATGATGCCGTCGGCCTCGTGCCCGGGGGACACCACCATCCGTTGCGAAGCACCGAACGACGGTCCCTGCACGCGCGGCATGTTGTTGTCGCCGGGCAGCGGGTCGGCCGCCATGCACAGCCAGCGCTTGGCGAACGCGGGCAGGGCGCGGCTGACCGGATGGCAGATCGCCGCGGTGTTGAGTTCGCCGTAAGTGCGCTTGCCCAGATCCGGGCCACGTGCGGCCAGCTCGCCCTCAAGCCCATGCGCGGCATCCACCAGCAGCGCATCCCAGCTGGGGTAGGGCGGCGGCAGCAGATGCGCCGGACGCTCGCTCACCAGCGGCCACAGCACGCCTTCCAGCTGCGCCAGGCGGGGTTCCAGGTAGTCCTCGCCCAGTTCTGCCCTGGCTGGTGCCAGCAGGCCGTCCGATACCGCTTCCAGCACCCGGCCGCGAAAGCCACGGGTGATCCGGTAGCTGACCGAATCGACCGAGGCATGCCCCTCCCAGGTGCGGGTGGCCGCCTCCAGCCGCTTCAGCGACGGGTCGTCGCTGTGCGTCACCACCTGCCGCAGCAGCGTATACCAGCGTTCAAGGAACAGCGCACGGTCGTCCAGCTGGATCGCCAGCAGGTCCTGTTCGGTGAAGCCTTCCTTGGCGAACAGGTCGTCGCGGATCTGCCGGCCGCGCGCGCCCAGGTCATAGCCGGCATTGCCGGCAACGGACAGTGCCTCGCCGTCGAGCACCCGGCCATTGGCGGTCCACAGCCGGTGCGTGGGCGGGTCGATCAAGGACGGCGCATCATCGCTGCGGATCGGCCACGGCGCGCAGTCGGCTGGGGGCCTCGTGCTGAAACCATTGGGCGGGCAGGCCGGTGCACGGTTGGGGCGTGCGCCCAGCAACCGCCACGCGATCCGGCCGCGACTGTCGGCCAGCAGCAGGTTCTGGGTGGGAATGCCGGCACGATCCGCGATCGCCAGCGCCTGGTCGAGGTCACCCGCGCGCGCCATCTCGGCAAAGTCCAGGCGAACCGCGCCCGGCAACTGGGCGGTCCAGCGCAGCGCTTCGCCGCTGCCGTCCGCGCGTTCGTGCAGGATGGGACCCCATTCGGTCTCGCGCACGACGAATGTCACGGCGGGCTGACCTGCCACGCGGATGCGCTCGTTGTACGTGCGGATGCCCGGCGCATGCGCGGGTACCGGCTTGAAGTCGGCAGTGTCGATGTAGCTGTTGGTGAAGCCCCAGGCCACATGCCCGTTGCTGCCCACCACGATTGCCGGCAGGCCGGGCAGCGAGAATCCACTCACGTCGACCTTGCCGCCCGCAGCGGCGGGATCGGGGTAACGCAGCCGCACCCGGAACCACAGGCTGGGCGCGCGCAGGCCCAGATGCATGTCATCGGCCACGATGGCGCGGCCGTCCGCGGTCAACGCCCCGGCCACCGCGAAGTTGTTGCTGCCTTTCACCTCCGCCTCCTGCACCGCGGCCGTGGCGACGTCGGTAGGTGATGACCCTCGGACACCGGTGGGTGACGACCGTTGGTCGTCACGCAGGTCAAGCTGTTCCGCCCCCGGCAACACCGCATTCCCTCGCGCCTCCCCGAACAACGGCGCATCCCACTCGCTGCCATCATGCGCCAGCAGCGCATACAACGCCGGCGGCACCACCTCGCGGATCCGGGTCATCGCCAGTTCGGTCTGGTTGCCTGGGTCCTGCAGGTCGGCATACATCGCCAGCCCGGTCAGTATCGAGTCGGTGGCGCTCCAGCGCGCCGGTGTCTGGCGCAGCAGCAGGTAGGGCCAGGGGCGTACGCGCAGGCCGTCCACGCCTGCGTTGACGCCGTCCACATAGGCCTGCAGCACCGCCGCCTGGCTGCCCATCGCCGCATCCAGATGCGCATCGGTGCGCGTGCGCAGCCGGTGCACCCGCATGCGCTTGTCCACGTCAACGGCCGCCGGTCCGAACAGCTCGGCCAGCTCGCCGGCCGCCGCGCGGCGCATCAGGTCCATCTCGAAATAGCGTTCCTGCGCATGCACCTGGCCCAGGGCGCGCATCGCATCGGCCGGGGAGGCGGCATCAATGGTGACCACCCCAAGCGCATCGCGCTGCACCGTGACCGGGGCCTGCAGGCCGGCCAGCGTGTGTTCCCCGTCCATTAGAGCCAGACTGCCGCGCAGCAGCCACCAGACCAGGGCAATCCCGACAACCGCTACCAGCAGCACCAAGCCCAGCACCCGCTTCAGCCAACGACGCATCCCGCGACTCCCCTCCGGTGGAAGGCCGATTGTAGGCCCTGTCGATGACGCGTGAATGCGGGCTGCGAGCGCAACTGCGACTGATTCCGATTAGATCACCATCGGAAAAGATAGGGCACCATGCGCGCATCGATTCACAAGGAGCCCCCCATGAAAGGTCACCCGGACGTCATCGCCTGCCTGAAGGAACTGCTGCGCGGCGAGCTTGCAGCACGCGACCAGTACTTCATCCATTCGCGCCGCTACGAGGACCAGGGACTGTTCGCGCTGTACGAACGCCTGAACCATGAGATGGAAGAGGAAACCCAGCACGCCGACGCGCTGCTGCGCCGCATCCTGTTCCTGGGTGGCAACCCCGACATGCGTCCGCACGCGTTCGAACCCGGTGAAACCGTGGAAGAAATGCTGCGCAAGGACCTGGACACCGAGTACAGCGTGCGCAACAACCTGGCTGCCGGCATGAAGCTGTGTGAGCAGCATCAGGATTACGTGAGCCGCGACATGCTGCTGGTGCAGCTGAAGGACACCGAGGAAGACCACGCCTGGTGGCTGGAACAGCAGCTGAGCCTGATCAAGCGCATCGGCCTGGCCCTGTACCAGACCAGCAAGATCGAAGCCAAGGGCACCGCCGCGCATTGATTCATCTGTGTGCCGACCAACGGTCGGCACCTACCGGTGATCTATTGCATCACCGTCGGTAGCGCCCGACCGTTGGTCGGGCGAATTCCGGAAGATTCATCCGGTCGCCAGCCAGCCAAGGCCCGCCAGCAACCCACAAAAAAACCGGGGAAATCCCCGGTTTTTTTGTGGGTGCGGTGCCGGGCAGAGCCCGGCACCACGTGGGTCACTCCACGCTCAACCCTTCCACCTTCTGCCAGCCACGCGGCAGCAGGTGGCCGCGCGTTGCACGTGCGCCCAGGTACTGCTCCAGGTCCTTGAACGACAGGTTCATGGTGCGCGCACCGCTGTGCACCTGCAGGGTGTTGCCCGGCGACACCGCGACCACCGCGACCACGCGCTCGGTGGCGAGCTTGGCCTTGGGGATCTCGATGATCTTGTTGCCTTTGCCCTTGTCCAGTTCCGGCAGCTCGCTGGCAGGAATGGCCAGCAGGTTGCCCGAACTGGTCACCGCGACGATGCGGTCGGTCTCGGCGTTGGCCACCACCGAAGGCGTCAGCACCTTCGAACCGGAGGTCAGGTTGAGCATCGCCTTGCCGGCCTTGTTGCGGCCCACCAGGTTCTCGAAGCGGGTCACGAAGCCATAGCCGTGCGAGGACGCCAGCACGAAGCGGGTGGCGTTCTCGCCGCTGGCCAGGGTCATGAAGGCGCTGCCGGCGGCCGGTGAGAAGCGGCCGGTCAGCGGTTCGCCGTTGCCACGGGCCGAGGGCAGGGTGTGGATCGCGGTCGAATAGGCGCGACCCTCGCTGTCCAGGAACGCCACCTGCTGGGTGCTGCGCGCACGCGCGAAGCCCAGCAGCGCATCGCCTTCGCGGTAGTTCAGCGTGGACGGGTCCATGTCGTGGCCCTTGGCCGCACGGATCCAGCCCTTCTCCGACAGCACCACGGTCATCGGCTCGCTCGGCACCAGCTCGGTTTCATCGATGGCCTGTGCCGCGCCACGCTGCACCAGCGGCGAACGGCGCGCGTCGCCGAACTTCTTCGCGTCGGCGGTCAGCTCGTCGCGAATCAACTTCTTCAGCTTGGCCTTGCTGTCCAGGATCGACTGGATCTTGTCGCGCTCCTTGGCCAGCTCGTCCTGCTCGCCGCGGATCTTCATTTCTTCCAGGCGCGCCAGCTGCTTCAGCTTGGTTTCCAGGATGTACTCGGCCTGGTCTTCGCTCAGCCCGAAGCGCGCGATCAGCGCCGCCTTGGGTTCGTCCTCGGTGCGGATGATGTGGATCACTTCATCCAGGTTGAGGAACGCCACCAGCAGGCCTTCCAACAGGTGCAGGCGACGCTCGACCTTTTCCAGGCGATGGTTGAGGCGGCGGGTCACGGTGGCCTGGCGGAACTGCAGCCACTCGCTCAGCAGCATCTTCAGGTTCTTCACCTGCGGACGGCCGTCCATGCCGATAACGTTCATGTTGACCCGGTAGCTGCGCTCCAGGTCGGTGGTGGCGAACAGGTGGCCCATCAGCTGTTCGGCATCGACACGGTTGGAGCGGGGCAGCAGCACCAGCCGCACCGGATTGGCGTGGTCGGATTCGTCGCGCAGGTCTTCCAGCCACGGCAGCTTCTTGGCCCGCATCTGTGCGGCGATCTGTTCGATCACCTTCGACGGCGAGACCTGGAACGGCAGGGCCGTCACCACGATGTTGTTGCCTTCCTTCACGAAGGTGGCACGCGCGCGCACGCTGCCGTTGCCGGTTTCGTACATCTGCCGCAGGTCGGCCAGCGGAGTGATGATTTCCGCCGTGCTCGGGTAGTCCGGACCCTTCACGTGCTCGCACAGGTCGGCGATGCTCGCGTCCGGATCATCCAGCAGGTGCAGCAGCGCGCTGACGATCTCGTTGAGATTGTGCGGCGGCACGTCGGTGGCCATGCCCACGGCGATGCCGGTGGTGCCGTTCAGCAGCAGGTGCGGCAGGCGCGCCGGCATCCAGGTGGGCTCTTCCAGCGTGCCGTCGAAGTTCGGCACCCAGTCGGTGGTGCCCTGGTTGATCTCGCCGAGCAGCACTTCGGCGATCGGGGTCAGCTTGGATTCGGTGTAACGCATTGCCGCGAACGACTTCGGGTCGTCGCTGGAGCCGAAGTTGCCCTGGCCCTCGATCAGCGGGTAGCGGTACGAGAACGGCTGTGCCATCAGCACCAGTGCTTCGTAGCAGGCGCTGTCGCCATGCGGGTGGTACTTACCGATGACGTCACCGACGGTGCGCGCGGACTTCTTAGGCTTGGAGGCCGCATTCAGCCCCAGCTCGCTCATCGAATAGATGATGCGCCGCTGCACCGGTTTCAGCCCGTCGCCGATGAACGGCAGGGCGCGGTCCAGCACCACGTACATCGAGTAATCCAGGTACGCCCGTTCGGCGTACTCGCGCAGGGGCAGCTGTTCAAAGCCGTGGAACACGGGTCGGGCTAGATCGGTCATGCGGGATTGTTACCTGTGGCAAAGGACGGCGACGGCTGTCGCCCTCGCAGGCGGTCGATTATCCGGATGCGGCGGGGGATGCCAAGCCATGTGAAGAAATAGACCCTCTTCATCACGCTGCTGAATGCAGTCACAGTCGAATTGCTTCCATCTTAAATATTTCCATTGAGAAATATATTGGATGGAAGTAAAGTGCGCACCCATGATGATCTGCCCCGAAACCACCCCGCCCAGCCTGGGTCTGCTGCTGCGCCAGGTCCGCGACGGCCTGATGCGCCAGCTCGACATCTCGATGGCCGAGGAGAACCTGGACATCGGCTTCACCCACTACCTGGGCCTGAAGGTGCTGTCGTTCCGCGCGCCATGTACCGCCAACGAACTGGCCCAGGCGCTGGACCAGGTGCCGAGCGCGGTGACCCGGCTGCTGGACAAGCTGGAAGCGCTGGGCTGCGTGCGCCGTGAGCCGCACGCCCAGGACCGGCGGGCGCTGCAGATCGTGCTGACCGACGAGGGCCGCGCGCTGTGGGCGCGGCTCAAGCTGCGCGGCGAGGCCACCATCAACGACGCCATGCGTGACCTGAGCGCCGACGAGCGTGCCCAGCTGCTTTCCCTGTTGACCCGTGTTCGCGATTCCCTGACGACGCCATGACCACTTCTACTTCCCGCACCTTCCGGCTGCAGCCACTGCTGCCGGCCGCACTGGCGTTGGCGCTGTCCGCCTGCGCCAGCACCGGCGGCCTGCAACCGCAGGGCCAGCTGCTTGATCCCGACCACCTGCAGAGCCAGCGCACGCTGGCCGGCCAGGACCTGAGCCAGCCCGGCTGGCCGGCCACCGACTGGTGGCGCGCGCTGGGGGATCCCCAGCTCGACGCGCTGATCGCCGAAGGCCTGCAGCACAACCCCGGCCTGGACGCGGCTGACGCGCGCCTGCGCCAGGCGCGTTCGCAGATCGGCACCGCGCGTGCCGACCGGCTGCCCAGCCTGAATGCCTCCGGTGGCTACACCGGCGTGCGCCTGCCCGAATCGATGGTCGGCGAAGAACGCGGCGGCAGCTACGCGGGCAGCGGCCAGGCGTATCTCAGTTTCAGCTATGGCATCGACCTGTGGGGCGGCAAGCGCGCCGCCTGGGAGGCGGCCGTGGACAGCGGCCATGCCGCCGAAGTGGATGCACAGGCCGCGCGTCTGGATCTGTCGGCCGCCATCGCCGAAGCCTATGCCCAGCTCGGCTACGCCTGGCAGCTGCATGACGTGGCCAATGGCGAACTGGAGCGTGCGCAGAAGACGCTGAAGCTGACCCAGCAGCGCCGCAGTGCCGGCATCGACAGCGACCTGCAGGTGCGCCAGGCCGAAACCCGTATTCCGGCCGCGCAGCAGCAGCTGCAGGCCGCGCAGCAGCAGATCGACGAAGCCCGCACCGCACTGGCCGCGCTGGTCGGGCAGGGCCCGGACCGCGGGCTGCAGATCGAACGTCCGCAGGTGCTCAACCCGCTGGCGCTGCAGCTGCCGGGCGTGCTGCCCAGCGAACTGCTCGGCCGTCGCCCCGACATCGTCGCCGCGCGCTGGCGCGTGGAAGCGGCCGGCAAGGAGATCCATGCGGCCAAGGCGAAGTTCTATCCCAGCCTCAACCTCACCGCACTCGGCGGCGTGGTCAACAGCGAAGTGGACCAGCTGCTCAAGAGCAGCTCCACCTTCGCCTTCCTGGGCCCGGCACTGAGCCTGCCGATCTTCGACGGCGGCCGCCTGCGCGCCAACCTGGACAAGACCGACGCGCAGTACGACCTGGCCGTCGCCGACTACAACCAGTCGGTGGTCGGTGCGCTGCGCGAAGTGGCCGACCAGGTCAACGCGGTGCGCTCGCTGGCCGACCAGGCCACGGCCCAGCAGCAGGCGCTGGACACCGCGCAGGCCGCGCAGGACCTGGCCCAGCAGCGCTACCGCGCCGGCATTGGCAGCTACCTCGACGTGCTGGTGGTGGAAGAGCAGCTGCTGGTGGCGCAGAAGCGCCTGGCCGAGCTGCAGTCCCGCCAGATTCTTGTTTCGGTGAAGTTGAGCCAGGCGCTGGGCGGCGGATTCACCCCGTCCAGCGACACCGCCACGCTCGCCGCCCCCACTGATTCCACGCATTCCTGAGACAACGTTCATGAGCCAGACTTCTGCTCCCGCTGCCGCGCCGGCAGCTCCGTCCCGCCGCGGCAAGCTGCTGCGCGGCCTTGTGGTCATCGTGGTCCTGCTGCTGGCCGCGTTTGCCCTGTGGTACTTCATGTTCGGCCGCTGGTTCGAAGAAACCGACGACGCCTACGTGCAGGGCAACCAGGTGCAGATCACCCCGCTGGTAAGCGGCACCGTGGTGGCGATCAACGCCGACGACGGCATGCGCGTGGAGCGCGGCCAGCTGCTGGTGCAGCTGGACCCGGCCGATACCGAAGTGGCACTGCAACAGGCCGAGGCCACCCTGGCCAAGACCGTGCGTGAAGTGCGCGGCCTGTACCGCAGCGTGGAAGGTGCGCAGGCCGAATTGAATGCCCGCAACGTCACCCTCAAGCGCGTGCGCGAAGACTTCGCCCGCCGCAAGGACCTGGCCGCCACGGGTGCGATCTCCAACGAAGAACTGGCGCACGCCCGTGACGAGCTGGCCGCCGCTGAAGCGGCCGTGGCCGGTTCGCGCGAGACCTTCGAGCGCAGCCGCGCGCTGGTCGACGACACCGTGATCGCGACCCAGCCGGACGTGCAGGCCGCGGCCGCGCAGCTGCGCCAGGCCTTCCTCAACAACGCCCGTGCCGGCATCGTCGCACCGGTCACCGGTTACGTGGCGCGTCGTTCGGTGCAGGTCGGCCAGCGCGTGCAGCCGGGCAACGCCCTGATGGCGGTGGTGCCGACCGAACAGATGTGGGTGGAAGCCAACTTCAAGGAAACCCAGCTGCGCCACATGCGCCTGGGCCAGGAGGTGGAGCTGAAGTCGGACCTGTACGGCGGTGAGGTGCACTACACCGGCCACATCGACAGCCTGGGCCTGGGTACCGGTTCGGCGTTCTCGCTGCTGCCGGCGCAGAACGCCAGCGGCAACTGGATCAAGATCGTGCAGCGCGTGCCGGTGCGCATCGCCATCGACCCGAAGCAGCTGGCCGAACATCCGCTGCGCATTGGCCTGTCGATGAAGGCTGAAGTGAGCCTGCGCGACCAGAAGGGCACGGTGCTGCCGACCGAGGCCGCCAAGGGCCAGGTGTTCGACACCGACGTGTACGCCAAGCAGCTGCACAGTGCCGACGACATGATCCACACCATCATCCAGGCCAACCTGCCGCAGCAGGCCAAGGCGAGCTGAGACCGAAACGATGTCCGCACAAGCTCCTACCGCGCCCGGCACCCGGGGCGCGCCGTCGGTGGCCGGTGCCTTCCGGCCGGCCAATGTCGCGCTGTGTACTGCAGGCCTGGCGATGGCCTCGTTCATGCAGGTGCTCGACACCACCATCGCCAACGTGTCGCTGCCGACCATCGCCGGCAACCTGGGGGCCAGCTCGCAGCAGGCCACCTGGGTGATCACCTCGTTCGCGGTGAGCACGGCGATCGCGCTGCCGCTGACCGGCTGGTTGAGCCGTCGCTTCGGCGAAACCAAGCTGTTCATCTGGGCGACGCTGTCGTTCGTGGTGGCCTCGCTGTTGTGTGGCCTGGCGCAGAGCATGGGCATGCTGGTGGTGTCGCGCGCGCTGCAGGGTTTCGTGGCGGGGCCGATGTACCCGATCACGCAGTCGCTGCTGGTGTCGATCTATCCCCGCGAGAAACGGGGGCAGGCGCTGGCGCTGCTGGCGATGATCACGGTGGTGGCCCCGATCTGCGGCCCGATTCTGGGCGGCTGGATCACCGACAACTACAGCTGGGAATGGATCTTCCTGATCAACGTGCCGCTGGGCATCTTCGCGGCACTGGTGGTGGGTAGCCAGCTGAAGGGTCGGCCGGAGCACATTGAAAAGCCGAAAATGGACTACATCGGCCTGATCACGCTGGTGATCGGCGTGGGTGCGCTGCAGCTGGTGCTGGACCTGGGCAACGACGAAGACTGGTTCGCCTCGGCAAAAATCGTGGTGCTGGCCTGCGTGGCGGTGGTGGCGTTGGCGGTGTTCCTGATCTGGGAGCTGACCGACAAGGACCCGATTGTGGACCTGCGCCTGTTCCGCCACCGCAACTTCCGTGCGGGCACGCTGGCGATGGTGGTGGCGTATGCGGCGTTCTTCAGTGTGTCGCTGCTGATTCCACAATGGCTGCAGCGTGACATGGGCTACACGGCGATCTGGGCGGGCTTGGCGACGGCACCGATTGGCATCCTGCCGGTGATCATGACGCCGTTCGTGGGCAAGTATGCGTCGCGCTTCGACATGCGGATGATTGCGTCGTTCGCGTTCGTGTTCCTGTCGTTCACGAGTTTCCTGCGTTCGAACTTCAACCTGCAGGTGGACTTCACGCACGTGGCGGGGGTGCAGTTGATCATGGGTGTGGGCGTGGCATTGTTCTTCATGCCGGTGCTGCAGATCCTGCTGTCGGACCTGGACGGCCGTGAGATTGCGGCGGGTTCGGGTCTGGCGACGTTCCTGCGTACGCTGGGCGGCAGCTTCGCAGCGTCGCTGACCACGTGGCTGTGGGCGCACCGCACGCAGGAGCACCACGCGCATCTGACCGAGCACATCTCGGTGTATCAGCCGGGCATGCAGGAGCAGGTCACGGCGATGGGGCAGGGCGACCTGCAACATGGTGCGGCGGCCTTGAACAACATCATCAACCACCAGGCATCGCAGATGGGTTTCAACGACATCTTCTTCCTGCTGGGCTGGGTGTTCCTGGCGATCATCGCGTTCCTGTGGCTCGCCAAGCCCCCCTTCGGTGCCGGCGCAGGTGCCGCCTCCGCGGGCGGCCACTGATCTTCGTCGGCATTCGACGCACCGCCTGCTGATCGGCAATCGACAGACTACGTAGAGCCGGGCTTGCCCGGCTGCTGTTGGATTCGTGCGAGCAACCCTCGGCTGCGGGTCTACGTGCCTGGGGCCATCGGATGGGGGGTACGGGACACGCCGTTAACCCATCCATGGGGGCTCGTCGAAAACATCCATGTTTTCAACGGTCCAGTACCCCCCATCCGATGGCCCCGCGACACATGGTCGGCGGCCACGGAAAATCAACGGCAACGGCAACGGCAGCGGCAACGGCAACGGCAGCGGCTGGCATCACTGCGATGCTGACCACCACCGCGATGCTGGACATCACCGGGATGCTGGGCCTGATGCAAATGGTTGAAAAAATGGTGGGATCGGTCGACAGACGATCGCCGTGAAATGACCAACGTTCTTTAACGCATGAACCCCGGATCGAAACGCGCCCCTCGCACGATCCCAATGACGCACGCGCCCCAGAACACCAAACAATCCCGTCACCGAACACCACAAAAACGCGCACGCACGTCACACATTGAAACATCGACGAACGCGCGACACCTGCATCACCGTCGCGCGCACCCACTACTCCCACAAGCCTCCCGCAAACCAACCGCGCCAATTGCGTCGCACCATTTGCCCGAGCGCCAAAAACCCGCCACGATTGTGGCGCAAATGCCTATTTTTATCGGCATCTGTTTCCTGCAGGGTAGGCCCCGGAGCGTAGAATCTCCGAAATATCGCGATGCTGTCCTGCGTGGGAGTCGTACGTCCTGCGTCGGGAGGGTGGCTAATACAACACCCCCGCAAGGGGGAAATATGTCCGCCGTTTTTCTCGCGAAATTTCACGGTTCTAACCTCCCGACCCTCCGCCATCCCGGCGGGGGGCGCACTCTGCAGGAGGTTTGCCATGCAAACACAACGTTCGTACATGCATCACCCGCAGTTCCGGCGGAGGGTACGCTGATGAAAAAGCCGGTCTGGCTACGTGCGCGAGTGGAAGACGATCTGCGCCGCGACTTCAAAGGCGTGACCAAGAGTCTGGATTTGGCGCCGGCGGAGGCGATCCGTTTGTTCATGGCGCGGCTGGTGCAGCATGCACAGGAGTCGCGTGCGAGGGATGCAAAGTTGCGGCGCAGCTCGATCCGCAAAGCAAGCGACGACGCGGCCGGTGTAATGGGTGTCGGTGTTGAAGATCCACACAGCGGCGAATCCCCGCCATCGGGGTGATGTCTTCGCATCCGGCAATGCCACCGGCAATGCGACGGGCAATGCGACCGGAAATGCGACCGGAAATGCCGCCGGTAGGGTCGCACGACAGTCGACCGCCGATAACGGTGATCGGTGCGATAGGGCATGACCGCGAACGAAGAAGTGCGTCTCCGTTCGGAGGTCATAAAATACCCCGGCCGCGTGCCAACGGGCAGAGACGGTACCGGGGTGTACGCAAGCACCTTAGGCCATCGGTATCTGCCCCGCAATCGGTGATGTCGGAAGCGCCCTGAAATGGATGAGTGCGGCAGGGACGTAGTGTCGGCACGCCGGGCGTTCGTTTCGATTCGAGTTCATGCGTTACCGGGCGTGGATGATTTCACGGCCGTCGTCTGTCGACCGACGCTACCGGGCCCCAGCATTCCAGAGATGGTCGGCATTTCGATCACAATCCGAACGCCAGAAACGAAAAAACCCGCTTGCGCGGGTTTGATCATTTACTGAGTCATGGTGCCCAGGAGAGGACTCGAACCTCCA
>NZ_RHPP01000011.1:26475-53748 GCF_003935715.1 Stenotrophomonas sp. 278
CAGAAACGAAAAAACCCGCTTGCGCGGGTTTGATCATTTACTGAGTCATGGTGCCCAGGAGAGGACTCGAACCTCCACGAAGTTGCCCCCGCTAGCACCTGAAGCTAGTGCGTCTACCAATTCCGCCACCTGGGCGACTCAGGAGACGAATTGTGCGGGAGAACCTCGAATGTGTCAACAACATTTCGCAATCAACACCCACATCGATTGAGCGTTGCGCAGAAACGAAAAAACCCGCTTGCGCGGGTTTGATCATTTACTGAGTCATGGTGCCCAGGAGAGGACTCGAACCTCCACGAAGTTGCCCCCGCTAGCACCTGAAGCTAGTGCGTCTACCAATTCCGCCACCTGGGCGACTCAGGCCGCGAATTATGCGGAAGCATTCGGGGGCTGTCAACGGATTTTGGCATACTCGTTTGACCACGACCGCTTGGATCTCCGATGACCACGCCCGTCCTGCACGTCCACCCGCTGTCGTCCTGCTGCCAGAAGGTGCTGATCGCTGCCCGTGTGCTCGGCGCGACACTGGAAGAGCGCTTCCTGAATCTTGGCGACCCTGCTGTGCGTGCGGCCTTTGCCGAGATCTCGCCGATGGGCAAGATGCCGTTGCTGGAAGATGGCGATCGGCGCGTGGCTGAAACCAGCATCATCATCGAGTACCTGCAACTGCATCTCGCTACCGAAGGCGCGCCGCTGATTCCGGCAAGCGCCGATGCCGCCCTCGACGTGCGCTTCTGGGATCGGTTCTCTGATTTCTACGTCATGACCCCGATGCAGGCGTTGACCGCCGAAAGGCTGAAGCCGGACGGGCAGGGCAGCGAGGCTGCGGTGGCCGACGCCCGGCAGATGCTGTTGAAGAGTTATGCCGTGCTGGATCGTCAGCTGCAGGGCGGCGGTTGGCTGGCCGGTGCTGCGTTCTCGATGGCGGACTGTGCGGTCGCGCCGGCGCTGTTCTATGCGGTGGCTTATGTGCCTTTGCCGGAAGAGGCAACGCAGTTGCAGGCGTACTTCGAGCGCCTGATGGCGCATCCGGCAGTGGCGGCCGTGGTGGATGGCGCGCGGCCGTGGTTCAAGTATTTCCCAGGGCGCGATGGGTTGGCGCGACGGTTTTTCGACCCGGATGGCTGATACCAGAAACGAAAAAACCCGCTTGCGCGGGTTTTTAACGTTGGTGCCCAGGAGAGGACTCGAACCTCCACGGTTTTACCCGCTAGTACCTGAAACTAGTGCGTCTACCAATTCCGCCACCTGGGCGTTCCAGAGCCGGCAATTCTGGGCATGTCCGGGCCGCTTGTCAACGCCTTTTTTCACTTTCTTCACAAAACTGCATACGTGTCGTTGATGACCCGTTATGCACACCGTCAGCGGTTACCATGGAGGTCAATGAAAACGAAGAAACCGACCCGGGGCGCGAAAGCCCCCAAGTCTCCAGCCCCGAAGAAGGGTGCTGGTCCGTCGGGCAAGTCCCGCGCCGCTGCCAAGCCTGGCAAGCTGCCGCCCTGGATGCCCGAGTCCCTGCAGAATCCCGCCCCGCCGCGTAGCGGCAAGCGTGCCGGCCCCAAGCCGGGCACCGGGGCCCCCGCACCTACCCGCCGCAATCCGCACCCTCAGGCTGCAAGTGGCGGCTATGACGACCCGTTCGCCGCGCGCGAGGCCGAGCGCTATGCCCAGCCCATCGCCAGCCGCGAGGCCATTCTGCAGCTGCTGGACCGCTGCGACGGCCCGCAGACCGCCGAGGAAATCGGCGCGCAGCTGGGCCTGACCGAACCCGACCGTGCCGACGCGCTGGGCAAGCGCCTGGGCGCGATGGTCCGTGACGGCCAACTGGTGCAGAACCGCCGCGGCGGCTTCGCCCCGGTGCAGGCCACGAACCTGATCACCGGCGTGGTCATCGCCAACCCGGAAGGGTTTGGCTTCCTGCGCCCGGTGGAAGGCGGCGACGACCTGTTCCTGGCCCCGTATGAAATGCGCAAGGTGCTGCACGGCGACCGCGTGCTGGCGAACGTGACCGGCATCGACCGCCGCGGCCGCCGCGAGGGCAGCATCGCCCGCGTGCTCGAGCGTGGCATGACCCGCCTGATCGGCCGCTTCAGTGTGGAGTTCGGCATCAGCTATGTGGTGCCTGACGACAAGCGCATCCAGCGCAACGTGCAGATTCCGCCCGACCAGACCGGCGACGCCCGCGACGGCCAGCTGGTGGTGTGCGAACTGACCCAGGCTCCGGACACGCGCCGCCCGCCCATCGGCCGCATCATCGCGGTGCTGGGCGACAAGCTCACCGCCTCGCTGGTGGTGGAAACCGCCATCCACGGCCACGAGCTGCCGTTCGAGTTCCCGCAGGAAGTGCTGGACGAAGCCGCGGCGGTGCCGCTGACGGTGGAGCCGGGCATGATCGGCGGTCGCGTCGATCTGCGCAGCACGCCGCTGGTGACCATCGACGGCGAGGACGCCAAGGACTTCGACGACGCGGTTTACTGCGAACCGAACGAAGACGGCTTCCGCCTGGTGGTGGCCATCGCGGACGTCTCCAACTACGTCCGCCCCGGCACCCCGCTGGACGAGGAGGCGCAGAAGCGCGCCACCTCGGTGTATTTCCCGGGCTTCGTGGTGCCGATGCTGCCGGAGACGCTGTCCAACGGCATCTGCTCGCTGATGCCCAAGGTCGACCGCATGTGCTTCGTCTGCGACATGCAGGTGGGCCGCGATGGCGAAGTGGCGCACTCGCGCTTCTACGAAGCGGTGATGAATTCACATGCGCGCCTGACCTACACCCAGGTCTGGCAGGCGGTGGGCGAGAACGATCCGGCCGCACGCGCGGCGATCGGTCCGCTGCTGCCGCAGGTGGAACGCCTGCACCAGCTGTACAAGGTGTTTGCCAAGGCGCGGACCAAGCGCGGTGCGATCGAGTTTGAAAGCTCGGAAGTGCGCTTCATTCTCGACAACACCGGCCAAGTCACCCAGGCCGGCATGCTGGTGCGCAACGACGCGCACAAGCTGATCGAGGAATGCATGATCGCGGCCAATGTGCAGGCGGCGCGCTACCTGATCAGCAAACATGTGCCGGCCCCGTACCGTGACCATGAGAAGCCGCCGGAATCGAAGTTTGAAGACCTGCAGGAGTTCCTGAAGGAGTTCAAGCTGAGCCTGCCGCCGTATGCCAAGGTGCAGCCGGGCGACTACACCAAGCTGTTGAAGAAGGTGCGCGAGCGCCCGGATGCGGCGCTGCTGGAATCGGTGCTGCTGCGCAGCCAGAGCCTTGCAGTGTATTCGGCGGAGAACCTGGGCCACTTCGGCCTGGCGCTGGATGCCTACGCCCACTTCACCTCGCCGATCCGCCGCTACCCGGACCTGCTGGTGCACCGCGCGATCAAGTACGCGCTGACCGGCAAGCCGGTCGACAAGTACCTGTACACCCAGCGCGAAATGGCCAAGCTGACCCTGCTGTGCTCCGAGCGCGAACGCCGCGCCGACGAGGCCGAGCGCGAGGTCGACGAGCGCTACCGCGCGGCGTGGATGGAAAAGCACGTCGGCGGCAAGTTCGACGGCGTGATCAGCGGCGTGACCAGCTTCGGCCTGTTCGTGGAGCTGGACGAGTCCAAGGTCAATGGCCTGGTGCATGTCACCCAGCTGCCGCACGACTATTACCAGTTCGACGCCACCCGCAAGACGCTGACCGGCGAGCGGCGCGGTACCAGCTACCGGCTGGGCGACCGGGTGCGCATCCTGGTGCTGAAAGCGAGCATGGAAGAGCGCAAGATCGACTTCCGCCTGGTCGAAGAAAAGGACGATCCGGTGCCGGAGCTGCCGCCCCGTGGCCAGCCGGCCAAGCGGCAGAAGCAGAAGTATTGATGGATGGTCGGTGCGTGCCCACCAACGGTGGGCACCTACCGGTAGGTACCGACCGTTGGTCGGTACGCCACGAAACGGAGGCCTCACCCATGAACCCCGTTCCCGAATTCTCCGGCGGCTGCCAATGCGGCGCGATCCGCTTCCACGTCCGCGGCGCGCTGCCGGATCGTTCCATCTGCCACTGCCGCATGTGCCAGAAAGCCTTCGGTGCCTACTACGCGCCGCTGGTGTCGGTACGTGGTGCGGACTTCCAGTGGACCCGCGGCGAGCCGCGCCGGTTCCAGTCCTCCAACCACTTTCGTCGGGGCTTCTGCGCCGACTGCGGCACGCCGCTGACCTACGAAGGCGAGGACGGCATGGCGGTGGCAGCGGGGGCCTTCGACCAGCCTGAACGGCTGCCGCCGACCGTGCAGTACGGTACCGAGTCGAAGCTGCCGTTCGTCGACCATCTGGAAGGCCTGGAGGTGATCCTGGCCGAGGATGACCCGGACGCGGAGCGGCTGGCCACATTGGTGTCCCACCAGCATCCGGACCGGGATACGGCGCGCTGGCCACGGTGACACCCCGCAGCCGGGCAGAGCCCGGCTCTACGTCGGCATCCACGGTATCCCCGGCAAGGCCGCCGCCGATGCTCTACCATTACCCCCCCCTGCCCGGTTCCGCCCCCTGCAATGAGCAAACAAAGCCAGTGGATCGTCGGCGTCAACGCCGTCGCCTCCTCGATTGAAAACGATGCCGAGAACGTCCGCGAAGTGCTGATCGAGGCCGGCGCGAAGAATCCGCGGCTGACCGAGATCGAGGAAAACGCGCGTCGCAAGGGGATCGACGTGCGCCGGGTGAACACCCAGGCGCTGGACGGCGTGGGCGGTTCGGTGCGCCACCAGGGCGTGGCCGCGCGCTATGCCGCCGCCCGCACTTACAGTGAAAACGAGCTGGAAGGGCTGGTCACCGCCGCCGAGGGCAAGGCCCTGCTGCTGATCCTCGACGAGGTGCAGGACCCGCACAACCTGGGCGCGTGCCTGCGCAGCGCCGCTGCTGCAGGGGCCACGGCGGTGATCATTCCCAAGGACAAGTCGGCCACGGTGAATGCCACCGTGCGCAAGACCTCGGCCGGTGCCGCCGACCGCATTCCGGTGGTGGCGGTGACCAACCTGTCGCGCTGCCTGAAGGACCTGCAGAAGCAGGGCGTGTGGATCTACGGTCTGGCCGGTGAGGCCACCGCCTCGCTGTATTCGATCGACCTGAAGGGCAACGTGGCCCTGGTGCTGGGCGGCGAAGCCGACGGCCTGCGCCGCCTGACCCGCGAAAACTGCGACGGCCTGGTCAAGATTCCGATGCCGGGCGACATCGAAAGCCTGAATGTGTCGGTGGCGGCTGGCGTGAGCCTGTTCGAGGCTGTCCGCCAGCGCGGTTGAGGTAACACGCGTAGAGCCACGCCCTGCGTGGCTGCTCTCCGTTCGGCACCGCGAAGCCACGCAGGGCGTGGCTCTACGACGCGTTGGCGCTGCCCCCCAATGCCTTGAACAGCGTCACATCGTTGATCAACTGACGCTGCTTCACCGACGCCAACGACAGCTCTGCATCGCGCCGCGTCTGCTGCGCCTCCAGCCACGTGCGCAGGTCGGTCGCGCCCACGCGATAACGCACCTCGTACATGCGTTCGATCTCCACCGCCTCGTCATATGACGCCTGCGACGCCGCCACCTGCGTGGCGAACTGGGTGCGCGCGGACAACGCGTTGTCCACCTCGGAAAGCGCGGTGTACAGCGTGCTGCGGAAGTTGTTGGCGGCAATCTGGTAGTCCGTGCCCGCTACCTTGGTATCCAGCTGCGCCTGGCGGATGTTGAGGAACGGCAGCGACAAACCGGCCCCGAGCGTGACCACTGGATTTCTCAGCACATCCGACAACGACGTGGCGCTGCTGTTCACCCCGCCGCTCAGGCTCAGCGCCGGGTAGTAGCTGGTGGCGGTGACCTTGATGTTCTTCAGGCTGTTGCGCAGGCGCAGTTCGGCGGCGCGAAGGTCCGGACGGCGGCCGAGCAGTTCGGCCGGCAGACCCTCGGCCAGTGGCGGGCTGCCGATGCTTTCCAGCACCTGCGGTTCGTCGGCCTGCGGCCAAGGCTGGCCATCCAGCAGCACGGTCAGGGCATTGCGCGCCACCACCCGCTGCTGCTCCAGCGCGCTTTGTGCCGAGCGCTGCGCTTCCAGGCTTTGGCTGGCCTGGCGTACTTCCAGCCGCGACACCGCACCGGCGTCAAAACGGGCCTGGACCAGTTCGCGGGTGCGTTCCAGCCGTTCCAGATTGGCCTGGCCGGCGGCGATGGACTGGTTGAGGAAGGCCAGCGTCCAGTACTGCGTGGCGACGTCGCTGATCACCAGCAGCGCGGTGTTCTGCAGGTCTTCCTCAGTCGCCTGTGCTTCCCATTGGGCGATGTCGCGCTGGGCGCGCAGCCGACCCCACAGGTCGATTTCCCACTGCAGGGACACACCAGCCGAACTGCCGCGGTTCCAGTCCGCGCTCTGGTCAATGGCGCGGCTTCCGTTGCTGCTGACGCTGCCGGAGGGCTGTGGCCACAGATTGTTTTCGGCCAGTCCGGCCTGCAGGCGGGCACGCTGCACCGCCAGACCTGCAGAGGCCAGGTCGCTGTTCGCCTGCAGGGCGCGTTCGATGACCCGGTCCAGGCGCGGGTCCTGGAAGCCGGTCCACCAGGTGTCCTGGCGAACGTCGGTGCGCGCGACTTCGGCGCTGGGCGTGCTGGTTTCAGTGGGCGCGTTGATCTGCGCATCGCCACGGCCATAGGCGGCCGGGACCGTCGGCGCATCCACCTGGTAATGACCGGTGCTGGCGCAGGCGGAAAGGAGCAGGGAAACAGAGGCCGCCAGTATGTAGAGCCGGGCTCTGCCCGGCTGCGTCTGCGCGGGGGGCTGCGGTGCCGGGCAGAGCCCGGCACTACGGGGCCGCTTCTGCACGTGGGTCTGGCTTGTCGGGCAGAGCCCTTCAGTACGGGACATGTTCATTCGCGGGCCAACGCCTCCACGGGATCAAGTTGGGCTGCATTGCGAGCCGGAAGAAAACCAAACGCCACGCCGATCAGGCTGGAGCAGGCGAACGCCGCCACGATCGATGCGGTCGAGAAGAGCATCTGGAAGTCGGGTGCGAACTTGCCGAACAACCACCCGACCAGCAGCGACAGCCCCACGCCCAGCAGGCCGCCGAGCAGGCACACCAGCACCGCCTCGATCAGGAACTGCTGGCGGATGTCGCTCTGCCGCGCGCCCACCGCCATGCGTACGCCGATCTCGCGGGTGCGCTCGGTGACCGACACCAGCATGATGTTCATCACCCCGATCCCGCCGACCAGCAGCGCGATGGCGGCGATGGCGCTGATCAGCAGGGTCATCGTACGGGTGGTCTGCTCGATGGTCTCGCGGATCTCGGCGCTGTTGCTGAGGAAGAAGTCCTCGGTGCCGTGGCGCATGATCAGCAGCTTGGAGATGGCCGCCTGCGCCGCATCCATCGGCGTGGCGTCGTCGACCCGCACGGTGATGCTGGACACGTGGCTCTGGCCGAGCATGCGCGACATCACCGTGGTGTAGGGCACCCACACGCTCAGGTTGGTGCTGCCGCCGAAACCGAAGCTCTGCGGCTTGGCCACGCCGACTACCCGCACCGGCACGTTGCCGAGCAGGATCACCTGGCCAATGGGGTCTTCACCATTGGGGAAGAACTGCGTGCGCGTGTTTTCGTCGATCACCGCCACCTGCGCCAGCCCCTTGATCGCGTCGGCCTGGAAGAAGCTGCCGGCACTGAGGGTCACGCCCTTGACGCGGAAGTACTGCTCGCCCACTCCGCTGACCTGGGCGGTGGCGGACTGGTTGCGGTAACGGGCGGTCACCGAGGACGACACGCTGGGCGTGGCGCTGTCGATGTAGCTCTGTTTTGCCAGCGCATCGGCATCGCTGGCCTTGAGCGTCTGCACCCGCCCCGAACGCATGTCACCAAAGCCGCGCCCGGGGTAGACGTCGATGGTGTTGGTGCCCAGCGCGCTGATGTTCTGCAGGATCTGCTGCTGCGAGCCATTGCCCAGCGCCACCACCGAGACCACCGAAGCAATGCCGATGATGATGCCGAGCATGGTCAGGAACGTGCGCAGGCGATGCGCGTTCATCGCCAGCAGGGCCATGCGGAACGCTTCGGTGAAGCGGTCGCGTGCAGCCCGCCAGCTGTTGCCCTTGCCGGCGGCCACGGTCGTGGCGCGCTGCGCACGGTAGTTCGCGGCCTTGTCGTTGGCGCGGTCGGCGATGATCTCGCCGTCGCGGATCTCGATGATCCGCTGCGCGTGCTCAGCCACGCTCATGTCGTGGGTGACGATGATGATGGTGTGGCCTTCGGCATGCAGCTCGCCGAGGATGCCCATCACTTCCTCACCGGACTTGGTGTCCAGCGCACCGGTGGGTTCGTCGGCCAGGATCACCTCGCCGCCGTTCATCAAGGCACGCGCGATCGACACACGCTGCTGCTGACCGCCGGACAGCTGGCCCGGCTTGTGCTGCATGCGGTCGCCCAGGCCCAGCCGCTGCAGCAGCTGCTCGGCGCGGGCGCTGCGTACGGTGGCCGGGCTGCCGGCATACACCGCCGGCACTTCCACATTGCCCCGCGCGTCGAGGTCGCCCAGCAGGTGATAGCGCTGGAAGATGAAACCGAAGTGCTCGCGGCGCAGTTCGGCCAGCTCGTCCGGCAGCATGCGCCCGGTCTCGCGCCCGGCCACCTGGTAGCTGCCGCGGGTGGGGCGGTCCAGGCAGCCGAGGATGTTCATCAGGGTCGACTTGCCCGAGCCCGACTGGCCGACGATGGCCACCATTTCGCCGGCGGCGATGTCGAGGTTGACGTCGCGCAGCACCGCGATGGTCTCATCGCCAGCGGGAAACTCACGGCGCAGATCGCGCAGCCGCAGCAGTGGCGGGGCGGGGGAGGGGCCTTTCATCGGCGCGGCCCCATGCCCGGCCCGCCCATGCGCATCTGCGGGCCGCGGTTGCCGCTGCTGCTGGCAGCAGCGGTCCCGCCTTCGCCGACCACGACCTTGTCGCCTTCCTTCAGGCCGGACTGCACTTCGGCATTGGCCCCGTTGTTGATGCCGATCTTGACCTTGCGCGGTTCCGGCATGCCGTCGGCGTTGACCACCCGCACCATGTACTGGCCGTCACGGCTCTTCGGACCCAGCGCCACCGACGGCACGGTCAGCACGCCCTTGGCCTGCTTGAGCATCACCGACACCTGTGCGGTCATGTCGATGCGCAGGGTGCCGTCCGGATTTTCCACGTCGAACAGCGCGTTGTAGTACACCGCCGAGCTGGAGCTGGAGCTGCTCGAACTGGAGCTGCTCGAACTTTCATTGGCGATCGACGACGGGGCTGGATTGATCTGGCGCAGCGTGCCGTGGTACTTGCGGTCCGGGTCACCCAGGGTGGTGAAGTACACCGGCATGCCGGCCTTGATCTTGACCACGTCGGCTTCGGACACTTCGGCATTGACCGTGACCAGGTCCAGCCGTGCCAGCATCACGATGGTCGGCGCGGTCTGGTTGGCGTTGACGGTACGGCCTTCTTCGGCCACCACTGCGACCACGGTGCCGTCCATCGGCGCGGTGATACGGGTGTAGGCCAGGTTGGCGCGCGCGGTGCCCAGCTCGGTCTCGCGCCCCTTGATCTGCGCGTCGTACGACTGGATCTGCGCACGCGCGGTCTTCAGTTGAGCCTCGGCGGTGTCGTACTCGGCGCGCGAGGTGGCTTCGGCTTCCAGCATCTGTTTCTGCCGGGCAAACTCCAGCTCGGCCTCGCGCAGGCTGGCCTGCTGCACGGCGCGCTGTGCACGCACCTGTTCCAGCGACGCCTCGGCGTTCTGAACCTGGTTCTGCTGGGTGGTGGCGTCGATCTCGGCGATCAGGTCACCTTCCTTGACCGTGTCGCCCAGCTGCACCTTCAGTGACTTGATCTGGCCCGAGGCCTGCGCGCCGACGCTGACCAGCTTGTAGGCATCGATCACGCCGGTGGCTTCGACCGTCTGTTCCAGGTCGCCGCGGGTGACCGGGCTGGTGGCGAGCGTGGGCGCGGCCGGCTTGCGCAGGGTCCAGGCGACAACCCCGGCCACGACGACGGCGGCGATGATCAGCAGCAGCATGCGGCCGCGGCGGGTGGTAGGCAGGCGGGGCTTCACGATGGGGGCTCAACTCGACAGGCCGGCACGCGGCGTTGTCAGCATTGTGAAGAGCACACCCGACGGGCTCAACGCACGGTGTGTAACCGCCTGTAACCAGCGCCGAGGAAAAACATGTCGCCGTGTATCGTGCGCAAGGCTTGAAACACGCCGACGCAAACCCGAGGATGCGGTTCAGCTCCCGACAGGGGATCATGGACGCATGGAGACCACACCCACGATGCAACGCCTGTTGATCGTCGACGACGACAATGACATCCGCCAGCTGCTGGCCGAGCAGCTGGGCCGTGCCGGCTACCAGGTCAGCACCGCCAGCGACGGCCACGGCATGCGCCAGGTGCTCGAACGCGAGCACGTCGACCTGATCGTGCTGGACCTCAACCTGCCGCGCGAAGACGGCCTGACCCTGTGCCGCGACCTGCGCGCGCGTTCCAGCACGCCGGTGATCATGCTGACCGCGCGCAGCGAGCCGATCGACCGGGTGCTGGGCCTGGAAATGGGCGCGGATGATTACCTGGGCAAGCCGTTCGAGCCGCGCGAGCTGCTCGCCCGCATCCGCAACGTGCTGCGCCGGACCGAGGCGCTGCCGGCCAACCTGGAACCGCTGGCGATCCGCCGTGCGCGCTTTTCGCAGTGGACCTTCGACCTCGAACACCGGCACCTGGTCGACCCGGACGGGCGCGTGGTGGTGCTGTCCGGGGCCGAGTTCCGCCTGCTGCGGGTGTTCGTCGGCCACGCCAACAAGGTGCTGTCGCGCGAGCAGCTGGTCTCGCTCAGCAGCGGCCGCAACTACGAGTCACAGGACCGGGCCATCGACCTGCAGGTCAGCCGCCTGCGCAACAAGCTCGGCGATGACGGCGGCAGCGACGGCCTGATCAAGACCGTGCGCAACGAAGGCTACGTGCTGGCCACCGCGGTCACCCTGGAATGAGACGCCTGCGCGGCTTCTTCGCCTCGATGGTCGGGCGGCTGTTCCTGATCCTGCTGCTGGGCATGAGCGTGGCCGCCATTGGCGCGACCATGCTGGCCGGTGCCAAGCGCCAGCAGGAGTTCGAGCGGCAGAACCTCAACCGGCTGGCCGACCGCCTGCAGGGCTTCGTCAACCTGCTCGATGGCGACCCCGAACTGCGTGACCGGCTGCTGCAGGTCGGCGGCCCGGCCGTGCGCAGCCTGCCCGAAGACGCCCGCATGGGCCGCGAGGACAGCGCCTTCATGGCGGTGCTGGGCGACCGTCCCGGTGCGGTGGCACACGCCACGGTGCACTTCACTTCGTTCCGATCCTGCCTGCCCAAAGCGCAGGAGCTGCTACCGCCGCCGCCACCGCCGCAGGCGCGACGCAAACCGCCGCATGAGCGCGATCCCGCCTTCATTCCGCCCAAGTGCCGAGCGGTGCAGCTGCCGCTGAGTGACGGCACCCGCCTTTCGCTGGCGCTCGAATCGCCGGCGGTGGCGCATAACGGCATTCTGGCGGTGGACCCGCTGTTCCTCACCCTGCTGGTGCTGGCGATCGGCGTGCTGGCCTACGTGGTCGCACGCATGGCCAGCGCCCCCCTGCAGCGCCTGGCCGCCGCCGCGACCGCGCTCGGCGATGACCTGCAGCGCGAACCGATGCCGGTCACCGGCCCGCTCGAGGTGCAGCGCGCCGCCGAAGCCTTCAATGCCATGCAGACCCGCCTGCAGCGCACCCTGGGCGAACGTACCCAGATGCTGGCGGCGATCACCCACGACCTGCAGACGCCGGTGACCCGGCTGCGCCTGCGCCTGGAAAACGTGACCGACGATGCCCTGCGCGAGCGCCTGATCGCCGACCTGGCGGCGATGCAGGCGCTGATCCGCGAGGGTCTGGAGCTGGCGCGCAGCTCGGAAAGCGCCGAGCAGCGTGCCGCGCTGGACCTGGATTCGCTGCTGGAGAGCATCGTCGAAGACGCCGCCGAAGCCGGGGCCGATGCCCGTTTCGTGCAAGGCAGCGGGGCGGTGCTGATGCTGCGACCGCTGGCCATGCATCGGTTGTTTTCCAATCTGGTCGACAACGCGATCAGCTATGGCCACAGCGCCCAGGTCCGGGTGGAGCAGGGCGCGGCCGGGGTGACCGTGCGCGTGCGTGACCAGGGGCCGGGGCTGGCCGAGAACGAGCTGGAGGCGGTGTTCGACCCCTTCGTGCGGTTGGAGACCTCCCGTTCGCGCGAGACCGGCGGAGCCGGGCTGGGACTGACCATCGCCCGCGCACTGGCTGAAAAAGACGGGGCCCGGCTGACCCTGCGCAACGTGCCCGAAGGCGGGCTGGAGGCCGTGGTGCACTGGCCGTCGCCACCGTGGGCGCAGGCGCAGCGGCCCGGCTGAGCATTCACGCAGCAAAGGGCCGCCGTTTTGCCTACTATTGGCAACCCCACGCCAGCTTCTGCTGCATGAGCGCGCCCCTTTTCGCCGGCGCCCCCGCGTGACGCGCCAGAACCGTCTTCCGCCGAGCCCGTGCGGATGACGGAACGGGGGCGCGGCACCCGGTGGCGGCCGGTACAACCTGAGACCCTGCGGCAGTGCCTGCTGATGGCGCTGCTGTGGTTGTGCCTGTTCGTGGCCGGCCCCGGGGCGGTGCTGGCCCAGGATGGACCGCCGCCGCTGCGCGATTACGCCATCGATGTGTGGACCTCGCGCAACGGCCTGCCGCACAACTCGCTGCGCGACATCGCGCAGACCCCGGAGGGCCACCTGTGGTTCGCCACCTGGGAAGGGCTGGTGCGCTACAACGGCCTGGATTTCACCGTGTTCGACCGCAGCACCCGCCCGGGCCTGCGTGACAACGGGGTCGGTGCGTTGTACGTGGACCGCAACGGCGGGCTTTGGATCAGTGATTCGCGCGGCAACATCACCCGGCGCAGCGCCGACGGCCGCTGGCAGGTGTTCGAGCGCAAACCGCCGGCCCCGCAGGTGCTGATCCAGGCCATGCAGATGGACAGTCACGGCAAGCTGTGGCTGCTGTATGAGGGCAACGGGATCGGCACCCTGGCCCCGAACGGGCAGTTCCAATACGAAGCGCCCCCGGCCGGCGTACCGATGGCGCTGAGCTTCACCAAGCTGGTGGTCGACGCGCAGGACCGGGTATGGGTGGGCACGCTGGACGGGCTGGTGGTGCGCGGCACCGACGGTGTGCTGCGACGAGCGCCGGAAAGTTTCGGCCTCGGCCGCGGACTGGTCTGGCCTTACCGCGCCCCTGACGGGGTGCTGTGGATCGTGGCCGGCGACCGCATCTACCGGATGCAGGACGGTGTGCCCGAACTGCAGCATCGGCTGACAGGTATCCAGCACATCACCGCGATGCTGCAGGACCGCCACGGTGACCTGTGGCTGGGAACCGAGAACCAGGGCCTGGTGCGGCTGTCGCGCCACGGGCTGGAGCGCCTGCCGGCGGGATTGAACCTGCCCGGCGGACGCGTGGTGAGCCTGCGCGAAGACGCTGAGGGCAGCATCTGGGTCGGGGCCAACGGGGGCCTGTACCGGCTGCGCGAAACCCTGTTCAGCAGCTTCACCGAACGCGACGGGCTCAGTGGCGACTACGTGCGCACCGTGCTCGAAGACCGCCAGCGACAGGTGTGGGTGGGCAGTGCCAGTGGACTGGACCGGCGCGACGCGGACGGGGTGTTCCATCCGGTCGGACTGCGCAACAGCGGCGGCAAACCGCCCTCGGTCCTGAGCCTCGCCCAGGGCCGCAATGACGACCTCTGGGCCGGCACCTTCGGCGACGGCATTTTCCAGCTCGACGCACAGGGCCGCACCCTGCGCGAGTTCGGCGCAGCCGACGGCGTGCCAGGCGGCAACATCCGTGCGATCAGCGTCGACCGCAACGGCGTGGTATGGGCCGGCACCCAGAAGGGCGTGGCGCGCATCGAGTCCAACCGGGTCACGGTGCCGGCGGTGCCGGGTATGCCAGGCGGGCTCATCACCGCGTTGGCGCACGACGGCGAAGGTGACCTGTGGATCGGCACCATCGAAGGCGTCCGCGTGCTGCGCGGAGACCACGTGCAGTCCATCGACCTTGCGGCGCTCGGTGGCGGGCGCAGCGTGTTCGGCTTCCAGCAGGTCGGTGATGCGATGTGGATCAGCACCGACCGCGGCCTGTACCGCTACCAGGACGACCGCCTGGCCCGCGTCGGGCTGGAGCAGGGCATGCCCGTGGACACGGTGTTCCAGCTCGTACCGGACCGCGTTGGCAACGTCTGGATCAGCAGCAACCGCGGCGTGCTCCGCACTGACATGGCCATGCTCAACGCGGTGGCCGACGGGAGCCTTCGCCGGATCGAGGTCGAGCACTACAACGAAATTGACGGCATGGCCAATTCACAGGCCAACGGCAGTTCCGGGCCGTCGGCGATCCTGCGCCAGGACGGTACGTTCTGGGTGGTCACCGCAGGCGGCCTGAGCACGGTCGATCCGCTGCGCCTGCAGCGCTTCCGCGAACGCCTGGCACCGCCGGCGGTGATCGAGTCGGTGCTGGTCGACGGCGTGCCGCTGCACTGGCAGGGCAACAACCACAACACGCTTCCAGGCGGCGGACGACTGAGCATCAGCTACGTCGGCCTGAGCTATCTGATGTCCGAGCGGATCCGTTACCGCACCCGGCTCGACGGACTGGACAGCGGCTGGATCGAGCGCGGCCAGCAGCGCAGTGTCGAGTTCATCGGCCTGCCGCCGGGCGACTACACCCTGCATGTTTCGGCCGCGCATCCGGGCGGCACCTGGAGCGGCAGCGAGGCGACCTGGTCGTTTACCGTCGAACCTTTCCTGTGGCAGCGCCGCAGCGTGCAGATCATCGGTGGCCTGTTGCTGCTGGCCGGTCTGATCGCGCTGTACCGCTATCTGATCGACCGCTACAAGGCCAGCAACCTGCGCCTGGCACGCAAGGTTGACGAGGCGACCCGCGACCTGCAGGCGCAGACCGCCAGCCTGCAGGCCTTGAACGAGGAAAAAACGCAGCTGGCTGACCGCCTCAGGCTGCAGTCCGAACAGTTTGAGCGGCAGGCACGCGAGGACGCGCTGACCGGGCTGCCCAACCGCCGTGCCTTTGACGAGACGCTCGCGCGTGACTTCGCGCGTTCGCAGCGTAGTGGGCATCCGCTGTGCCTGGTGGTGCTGGACATCGACCACTTCAAGGAAGTGAACGACACCCACACCCACAGCGTGGGCGACGTGGTACTGGTGGAGGTGGCGCGTCTGATCGCCTCGGCCTGCCGCGATTCGGACATGCCGGCACGTACCGGTGGCGAGGAGTTCACCCTGCTGCTCAACGATACCCGCCTGGCTGAAGCGGCACAGGTCTGTGCCCGCCTGCGCGGACTGTTCCACGATCACCCGGACTGGGCAGGCATTGCCGGCCTGAAGGTAACCTTCAGTGCAGGCCTGGTGGAGCTGGATGCCGGTGATCGCACGCCGATGCTGCTCTATCAGCGTGCGGACCGGGCGCTGTATCGCGCGAAGAGCGAAGGTCGCGACCGAACCGCGATCGGTTGATCCGGCCTTACGCCCGCGGCCAGGCGTTGGCGATGGTGCAGAACAGCTTGGCGGTCTGTTCGGTGTCATACACGGCGCTGTGCGCCTCATTGGCGTCCCAGCCCAGCCCGGCGGCAGTCGCCGCACGGGCCAGCACGGTCTGGCCGTAGGCCACGCCGGCCAGGGTGACGGTGTCGAACACGCTGAACGGATGGAACGGGTTGCGCTTGTGCCCGACCCGGTTCACCGCCGCGTTGACGAAGCCCAGGTCGAAGTGCGCGTTGTGCCCGACCAGGATCGCGCGCTGGCAGCCGTACTTCTTCATCGCCGCGCGGATCGGATTGAACACATGGTCCAGTGCATCGTGTTCGCTCTTCGCCAGCCGGAACGGGTGGTCGAGGATGATGCCGGTGACCTCCAGCGACTTCGGATCGATCTCCAATCCTTCCGCCGGCACCACGTGCGCACTGGCGGTCTGGCCCGGGTACAGCAGGCCCTCGTCGTCCATTTCAATGGGCACGGCGGCGATTTCCAGCAGCGCGTGCCGGTGGCAGTCGAAGCCGCCGGTTTCCACGTCCACCACCACCGGCAGAAAACCACGGAAGCGGGTCGCCATCAGGCGTTGGCCGACAGACGGCGTAGCAGCAGCGTCCGCCGGCGTGGCGGCGGACGGGGGCAGGGGAATGGTCATGGTCTCAGTTTAGCAGAGGGCATGTGGCCGCCTGCTTCATGTCGCAGGCGTCGGGTCCGCAGCGCCGATGACCCCGGTCGCCAGCAATTGCGCCAGCAGGGCGCGGCCGTCATCTTCAAGCAGTGCAGGGGGCACACCCTGCTGCTCGGCAAGGGCGTGCAGGTGCGTCTGGCCGGACTGCGGTGCCGCGCTGCCGATCTGTTCCAGCAGTTGCCAGGCCAGTGCGCTGAGCTGCGAAAACACCACCTCGCCGCTGGCCACCCGCCGCGCCAGCAGGAAGGTTGGCTGCGCTGGGGGCAGGGCAGGCTGATGCGCGGCCCCGAGCTGATGCACCGGCCAGCGATAGCCCAACGGCCACGCCAGCGGCGAGCTTTGCAGTGCCCTCTGCCAGGGATCGAATCCGTCCGGCGACGCCGGCAGGGGCAGGCCCAGGCTGCCCTGTAGTGCCTGCTCCACCCATTCGTAGTGCGCCAGTTCGGCCAGGAACGGACGCGGCAGCGCGTCGGCGTGCTGCAGCCAGCCGACGAACTCGGCCGCCACCTCGGTGAACAACGGCGACACGCAGCGGTGCTCGGCGAAGTAGCGCCGGCACAGCGCATCCCATTCCGCGTCCTGCAGTACCTGCAGCACGACCGGGAAGCTGCCGGCCAGCAGGCCGCGCAGGTTGTTGAACAACAGTTCGCGGTAAACCTGCAGGCGGGCCTCGTCGAGGCCGGCTGGCGCTGGCTGGTGTTCCGGGTCACGCAGGTGGGCGCTCAGCGCATGCTGCTGCGCGCGCAGTACGGTGCTCATGCCGACACCGTCTGCAGAATGTGGCGCATCTGCTGCAGTTCCTGGCGCAGTTCCGCATATGGGGGGAAATTGAAGTCGCGCTCCAGCAGCGCCGGGCGCGGGCCAAACCGTGCGCGGGCATGGTGCAGCAGATCCCACACCGGATCGATCACCGGGCTGCCGTGGGTGTCGATCTTCACCGGGCCGCCGTCGTCAAAGTGCCCGGCCACGTGCAGGCAGACAATCCGTTCGGCGGGCAGCCCGGCGATGAAGGCGCTCGCGTCGAAGTGGTGATTGCTGGCGTTGACGTACACGTTGTTGACGTCCAGCAGCAGGTCGCAGTCGGCCTCATCCAGCACCGCGCAAGTGAACTCGAGCTCGCTCATCGCCGCATGCGGTGTGAGATAAGTGGAGACGTTTTCCACCGCGATGCGCCGGCCCAGCCGGTCCTGCACCTGGCGGATGCGCGCGGCGGTGTGGTGCAGGGCCTCTTCGGTGAACGGCAGAGGCAACAGGTCGTACAGGTGGCCGTCGTCGCTGCAGTAGCTGAGGTGCTCGCTGTACAGCCGTACGTTGTACCGGTCGAGGAAACGGCCGACCTGGTCGATGAACGCCATATCCAGCGGCGCACTGCCGCCCAGCGACAGCGACAACCCGTGGCAGGTCAGCGGATAGCGCGCGCTGAGCGCTGCCAGCCGTTCGGCCCACAGGCCGCCCAGCCCGATCCAGTTTTCAGGAGCACATTCGAGGAAATCCAGATCGCCGGCCGGGGCCTTTTCCAGGTCGTCGAGCAGTGCCCGGCGCAGCCCGAGCCCGACCGCTGCTGCAGGGAGCGGCGGCGGGTCAGTGCGAAGCACCGCACTTGCCTTCGCCGCACTTGCCCTCGCTGCCCTTCTTTGCCGCTGCCGGCTTGGGCGCGGCCTTTCTGTCCTTGTCGGCACCGCATTTGCCTTCCCCGCACTTGCCTTCGGTCGGCGTCTTCTCGGCGGGCCTGGCATGGCGGGTACCGCACTTGCCTTCGCCACACTTGCCCTCGGCGGCTTTGGTTTCGGCCTTCGGTGCGGCCTGCGCGGCCAGCGCGTAGCCCTGCACCAGGTCGGTCATGGTCAGCGCCGAGGCGCTGCCGGCCAGGCCGAGGCCGCCGGCGATGGCTGCGCAGGTCAACAGGGAAACACGCTTGGTGGAGACGGTCATAGGAACTCCGGGTGGTGGATGCTGCGCAAGGCAGACGGACGCTCGAAGCATGCCGTAAAACGCACAACGCCGGGAGGTCCCGGCGTTGTGCAGTGCGCGCATGATCCACCGATCAGCGACCGTTGAGCACCACATTGGCGATGAGGCCGGTAGCCACGGCAATCAACACATAACGCCCATCCACCTGACGCCATTCCTGCCCGCGTGCCGGGGCACGCAGTCCGTGGCGATGGTAATCGCGCACGTAGCTGCCACGGTAGTCACGCGGCAGGTAGCCGCCGCGCTTGGGCGGTGCCTTGTAGGCGTGGCCGTGCCAGCGGCTGCGGTGATCGTCGCGGTGGTCGTGGCGGGTGTCATGACGCTCGTAGCGGTTGCGGTCGTCATGATGGCCGGGGGCGGCGAAGGCAGAGCCGGTGGCAGCCAGCAGACTCAGGGCGAGCGAGGCGGCGATCAGTCGTTTCATGGCAATCCCTCTGGGTGCGACGCGTCGGTTGGAACGCAGGTCCAGAGTGGGATTTTTTTGCTGAATAGGGAATTAAAAAGGCCGATACCGTGGTATCGGCCTGTAACGGCATGTAACGTGCGTGCGGTTCTGGTCAGATCTGACCGGTGCTGCTGGTCTCGTCACGCTTCTCGCGGGGCGGCAATGCCTGCTCGCCGTGCACCAGGAACCACACGTTCTCGGCGATGTTGGTGGCATGGTCACCCACGCGTTCCAGGTTCTTGGCCATGAACAGCAGGTGGGTGCAGGGGGTGATGTTGCGCGGATCTTCCATCATGTAGGTCAGCAGCTCGCGGAACAGCGCCGTGTACTGCGCGTCCAGCCGGGCGTCGTCATCGCGCAGTGCCAGTGCCGCCGCTGCGTCGTTGTCGCGGTACGCTTCGATGGCACGGCGTACCTGCTGCGCCGCCAGCCGGCCCAGCGCCCGCAGGCCCTGGATCTGCGGCAGCGGCGGGGCCTTGCTGAGCGCGATCGAGCGCTTGGCGACGTTGGCCGCGTAGTCGCCGATGCGTTCAATGTCAGCCGGAATGCGCAGACCCGCCAGGATCTCGCGCAGGTCGCGTGCCATCGGCCCACGCAGCGCCAGGCGCATCACGTCGTGGCTGATCTGCTGTTCCAGCGCGTCGATGGCTTCGTCGTTGGCGATGATGCGCTGGGCGGCGTGGTCGTCACGCTTTTCGATGACGTCCATCGACGCTTCCAGCTGGGCGACGGCCATCTCGCCCATGCGCACGATCTCGGCCACCAGCCGCTGCTGTTCTTCGTCGTAGCTCTTGACGATGTGGTCGTTGGGAATGCTCATGATCGGTTTCCGTAGAGCCGGGCTTGCCCGGCTGAATGATGGGGAATGCCTTAACCAAACCGCCCGGTGATGTAATCCTCGGTCTGCTGCTTGTTCGGCTGCGAGAAGATCACTTCAGTGCGGTCATGTTCAATCAGGTCACCCAGGTACATGAAAGCGGTGTAGTCCGATACACGCGCCGCCTGCTGCATGTTGTGGGTCACGATCACGATGGTGTAATCGTGCTTGAGCTCTTCCACCAGCTGCTCGATGCGGCTGGTCGAGATCGGGTCCAGTGCCGAGGTCGGTTCGTCCAGTAACAGCACGTCCGGGCGCAGGGCCACGGCACGGGCGATGCACAGACGCTGCTGCTGGCCGCCGGAGAGACCCAGCGCGCTCTGGTTGAGCTTGTCCTTCACTTCATCCCACAGCGCACCCTGACGCAGTGCCTGCTCCACGCGGACATTCATGTCTGCCTTGGACAGCTTCTCATGGTGGCGGATGCCGTAGGCCACGTTCTCGAAAATGGTCATCGGGAACGGCACCGGCTTCTGGAACACCATGCCGACCTTGCTGCGCAGGCGGTTCATCGGGTACTTCGGCGACAGGATGTTCTCGCCGTCCAGCAGCACTTCACCCTTGGCTTCCAGCTTCGGGTACAGCGCGTAGATGCGGTTGAAGATGCGCAGAAGGGTGGACTTGCCGCAGCCGGAAGGGCCGATCAGTGCGGTCACGCGCTTTTCGGGGATCTCCAGGTGGATGTCCTTCAGCGCGTGGAACTTGTCGTAGTAGAAGTCCAGGCCACGGGCGGCCAGCTTGATCGGAGCCGGGTTGCCGAGGGATTCGTGCGAGGCCGGGACCGCGATGCGCTGCATCGGCACGGCATTGGTGAGATCGTTCATGGCGATGTCCGCGGAAAAGTCAGTCATGGGAGATGCGGTTGCGCAGCAGGATGCCGCGCGCCGAAAGGCTTACCAGCAGCACGAACAGGGTCAGCACGAGGGCGCCGGCCCAGGCCAGGGTCTGCCAGGATTCATACGGGCTGCCGGCGAACTGGTTCATCACCACCGGCACGCTGGCCATCGGCTGGAACACGTTGCTGTTCCAGTACTGGTTGCCGAAGGCGGTGAACAGCAGCGGGGCGGTTTCGCCGGAAATGCGCGCCAGCGCCAGCAGGATGCCGGTGACGATGCCGGCCGAAGCACTGCGGTACAGCACCTGCACGATCACCTTCCACTGCGGGATACCCAGCGACAGCGCGGCTTCGCGCATCTGCGAGGGCACCAGGCGCAGCATTTCATCGGTGGTGCGCACCACCACCGGCAGCACGATGAAGGCCAGCGCCAGCGCACCGGCAAAGGCGGAGAAGTTGCCGCCGGTCTGCATCACGTACAGGGTGTACACGAACAGGCCGAGCACGATCGACGGGGCCGACAGCAGGATGTCATTGACGAAGCGGACCACGGTGCCGGCCTTGCGGGCGTTGCCGTACTCGGCCAGCCAGGTACCGGCCAGCACACCCAGCGGGGTGCCGATGGCAATGGCCAGCGCGCACATCACCGCGCTGCCGAAGAAGGCATTGGCCAGGCCGCCTTCCTGCATCGGCGGCGGGGTCATCTGGGTGAACAGGTTCCAGTTGATGCCGGCCAGGCCCTTGGCGGCCAGCGTCCACAGGATCCAGCCCAGGAAGAACAGGCCGAACAGCGCGGTGGCCACCGACAGCGCGATGGCAACGACGTTGCCGATACGGCGGCGCAGGTACAGCGAATCAGCGGCGGTGGACATCAGTTGCCCTCCTTGCGGGCCAGGCGCATCAGCATCAGGCGGGCAATCGCCAGCACCACGAAGGTCACGATGAACAGCACGAAGCCGAGCAGCAGCAGTGCCGACCGGTAGGTCTCGGTGGCCTCACCGAAGTCGTTGGCGATCAGCGCGGCAATGGTGGTGCCCGGTTCCAGCAGCGAGGGCGACAGGCGCACGCTGTTGCCGATCACGAAGGCCACCGCCATGGTTTCGCCCAGCGCACGGCCCAGGCCGAGGAACACGCCGCCGATCACCGCCGAACGGGTATAGGGCAGCACGATGTCCCAGCTGACTTCCCATTTGGTGGAACCCAGCGCATAGGCCGATTCCTTCAGGCGGGTCGGCACGGTCAGGAACACTTCGCGCATCACCGAGGAGATGAACGGAATGACCATGATCGCCAGCACGAAGCTGGCGGTCAGCACGCCGATGCCCAGCGGCGGACCCTGGAACAGCGGGCCGATCAAGGGCCATTCGCCCAGGGTTTCATTGAGGGTGGGGGTGACATACTCGGTCATCACCGGGACCAGCACGAACAGGCCCCACATGCCGTAGATGATCGAGGGAATGCCGGCCAGCAGTTCGATGGCGGTGCCCACCGGGCCGCGCATCCAGCGCGGAGCCACCTCGGTCAGGAAGAAGGCGATGCCGAAGCTCACCGGCACGGCGATCAGCATCGCGATGAAGGCGGTGACCAGGGTGCCGTAGATCGGGGCCAATGCACCGAACTTGTTCTCGACCGGATTCCAGTCAGAGGAGTAGAAGAAGCTCAGGCCCTGCTCCTGCAGGGCGTGACGACCGCCCCACAGCATCGACAGTGCCGCGCAGGCCAGTGCGATCAGGGCCAGGACAACGGTGGTGACCAGTACCGCTTTGAAGATCTTGTCGTTGCGGGCGTCACGCATGTCGCGCGTGGACGGTGCAGGTACAGGCTGGGCGATGGCATTCATGGGAAAGGCTGGGGCCCAAATGAGTGATGTAGAGCCGGGCTCTGCCCGGCTGCATGTGGGATTTCGGCATTCCGCAATGCCGGGCAGAGCCCGGCACTACGCGAAGTGCCCCAAGGGGCGCTTTCTTACTTGAACTCGCTGGACCAGTAGCCTTCGATCTGGGTCACCAGTTCCGCCGGCAGCGGCACGTAGTGCAGTTCGTTGGCCTGGGCCTGGCCGTTCTCGAAGGCCCACTTGAAGAACGCCAGGGTGTCCTTGCTGCGCTTGGCATCCTTGGGCTGCTTGTGCATCAGCATGAAGTTGGTGGCGGTGATCGGCCATGCCTGGTCGCCCGGGGCATTGGTGATGACCAGGTTGAAGTCCTTGGCGCTGGCCCAGTCGGCGCTGGCGGCGGCAGCGGCAAAGGTTTCAGCGGTCGGCTGCACCCAGTTGCCCGCGGCGTTCTGCATCGAGGCGTACGGCATGCCGTTCTGCAGCGCGTAGGCCAGTTCCACGTAGCCGATCGAACCCTTGATCTGCTTCACGTACGAGGCCACGCCTTCATTGCCCTTGCCACCCACGCCGTCCGGCCACTGTACCGAGGTGCCTTCGCCGACCTTGCTCTTCCAGTCCGGGCTGACCTTGGACAGGTAGTTGGAGAAGTTGAAGGTGGTGCCCGAACCGTCGGAACGGTGGACCAGGGTGATCTTGCCGTCGGGCAGCTTCACGCCCGGGTTGGCGGCGACGATGGCCGGGTCGTTCCAGGTCTTCACCTTGCCGAGGAAGATGTCCGCGAGCAGGGCACCGCTCAGGCGCAGCTTGCCGGCTTCCAGGCCTTCAATGTTGACCACCGGGACCACGCCGCCGATGGCGGACGGGAACTGGCCCAGGCCGGCCTGCGCCAACTCTTCGCTGGACAGCGGCTTGTCGGACGAGCCGAAATCAACCGTGCCGGCCTTGATCTGGGCGATACCGCCGCCCGAGCCGATCGACTGGTAGTTGACCTTGGCACCGGTGGCGGCGTTGTAGTCGGCCGACCACTTGGACACCAGCGGGAAAATGAAGGAAGCGCCGGCACCGGAAATCTCGGCGCTGACCTTGTCGCCTGCGGCCGGTGCAGCAGCAGCCGGGGCGTCGGCGGCCGGGGCGGTCGCCTGGCCTTCAGCGGCAGGCTTGCAGGCGGACAGGCCCAGGGCGATGGCCAGGGAAAGGGCGGCGAAGCCGGCCGATTGCAGTTTCATGCGTCACTCCATAGCGGGAAAAGGGCCGGGCTGGCCGGCTGACGCTGCTATGAAATGATGTTTTTGTTACAGCCGTATGACGTCGTGGTCGGGCATGGTCAAATGACTTATGAAACAATGGGTTGAGATGCGTTTTGGCCGAAAGCGAGACAGCTGCAGCGGCCTGCTTGAAACAAAAAAGCGCGGATCAGACGATCCGCGCCCGGGGTGCCGCCAAGGGGAGAGAGGTCCTGGCGGCACCGTTGCTCTGTTCCGGCAGTGCCGACCAACGGTCGGCACCTACCGGTCAATGCACCGGTGAGGATTCACCGGTAGGTCACGACCGTTGGTCGTGACCGGGTCGATCAGTACTTCAGGTTCTGCGTCCAGTAGGTCTCGACCTGCTTGACCAGCGAGTCCGGCAGCGGCACGTAGTCCAGCTGCTTGGCCTGGGCGTCGCCGTTCTTGTAGATCCAGCGGAAGAACTCCTGGGTCGCCTTGGCGCCGGCGGCGTTCTTCGGCTGCTTCTGGACCAGGATGAAGTTGGTGGCGGTGATCGGCCACGCTTCTGCGCCCGGGGCGTTGGTCATGACCAGGTAGAAGTCCTTGGCGTTGGCCCAGTCGGCGCTGGCGGCGGCAGCGGAGAACGAAGCATCGCTCGGCTGCACGATCTTGCCCGCAGCATTCTTCATGGCGGTGTAGGCCAGCTTGTTCTGCAGGGCGTAGGACAGTTCGACATAGCCGATGCCGCCCTTGATCTGCTTCACGTAAGCGGCAACGCCTTCGTTGCCCTTGCCGCCGATGCCGGCCGGCCACTGCACGGAGGTGCCTTCACCGACCTTGCTCTTCCACTCCGGGTTGACCTTGGAGAGGTAATTGACGAAGTTGAAGGTGGTGCCCGAACCGTCGGAACGGTGGACGATGGTGATCTTCTGCGACGGCAGGGTCAGGCCCGGGTTCAGCGCGGCAATGGCCGGGTCGTTCCAGGTCTTCACCTTGCCCAGGAAGATGTTGCCCAGGGTGGTACCGTCCAGCTTCAGCGCGCCCGGAGCGACGCCCGGCACGTTGACCACCGGCACCACGCCGCCGATCACCGACGGGAACTGGGCCAGGCCGGCCGAGGCCAGCTCTTCCGGCTTCAGCGGCGCATCGGACGAGCCGAAGTCAACCGTCTTGGCCTTGATCTGGGCGATACCGCCGCCGGAACCGATGGACTGGTAGTTGACCTTCTTGCCGGTGGCGGCGTTGTAATCGGCCGACCACTTGGACATGACCGGATAAATGAACGAAGCGCCTGCGCCGGTGACATCAGCAGCATTGGCGGCAAACACGGACGACGCGGCAATGACGGCTACGGCAAGGCGCGACTTGAAGGCGTGGATCACGGGGTGGCTCCTGGGATGGATGACGGTGCGGGGTGTCCCGCCCGGCGCTCATTCCATAACGATCTCGTGACAGCGCGGCGACTGTCATATGAAAGACCTGTGACAGCGCGCTGCGCTGTCGATCGAAAGGCAGCCGGGCAAGCCCGGCTCTATGGCCACGCGCGCGGGCGGCAGGTAGCGTCGGTCGCAAGACGACGGCCGTGAACGGCTCAACGCCCGGTAACGCATGACCCCAAAACGAAAACGTAAAAAGGGCGCAGCCCAAGCTGCGCCCTTTTATTACAGACAACTACCCGGACTTACCAGAAGAACTGCAGACGCGCTTCCAGGATGTTCGGATCGTCATTGACGAAGGTACGGCTGGACGAGCTGTACTTCTTGCTGTCGACCATGACGTAGTTCAGCATGAACTTGGTGTTGGAACGCCAGTAGTAGTTCACGCCCACGGTCCAGATGTCCATCTTGCCGCCGAGCACGCCGTCGACGATCGGTGCAGCGCCGGCTACCGGATTGGCACGCAGGCCACCGTCGTCCAGGTTCATCGAGTCGTAACGCGCGCCCAGCTGCCACATGCCGCGGCCCGGCTCGTCCGGCAGGCCGGTGCTCGGCACACCGCTCTTGTAGCCCCAGGTTTCGCCGGTGATGTTCCACACGCCGCTGACGTAGAAGCCGTCGCTGGTGTAGTTGTCGCGCGTCATGCGCTTGGCCTTGCTGGTGTAGTACTCAGCCTGGGCCTTGAACGGACCGCCGATGTACATCGCTTCAGCACCGAGGGTGCTGACCTTGTCGGTGTCGGTCATGTTGCCGCTGTCGACCAGGCGTGCGGTGGCCAGGTCGGCGTTCGGACGGGCACGCACGCGCAGGGTGTCGGCGTCGGTGTCGTAGTCGACATAGCTCAGGCCGAAGTGCAGGACCTGGCCCTTCTCGTTGATCGGAGCCCAGGTGCCACGTGCACCGTAGCCGCTGCCGTGGGCCAGGTTGCGGGTCAGCTCGCGGCCGAAGGCGGCGGCGGTGATCGACCAGTTGTTGTCACCGTAGCTGTAGGCACCACCCAGGCGACGCGCGACGGCGTAGGTGTTGGTGACCGCAGCCTTGGAGATGAAGTCGTTGTTCTTGGTGCTGGACAGTTCTTCCAGGCTGTTGGGCTGCTTGAACTGGCCGGCCTGGATGAAGTGGTTGGAGTTGCCGCCCAGCTTGTACTTGACGTTGGTGTCGAGGAACTTGTCGGCCTTGGCGTCGTAACCGACGACCCATTCCAGGTTGCCCGGGCCCTTGCCCTTGAGCACCAGTTCGGCGCGGCGCAGCTCGAACTCGCTGTCCTTGCCGTTGCCTGCGTCGCCGCCGTTGAGGTCGGTCACATCGTTGTCGAACCAGTTGCCGTCGGCCTGGACCAGGCCTTCAAACGTGATCTCCGAACCACCGATCACGTCGATGGCCACTTCGGCGTGAGCGGCCGGCACGTACAGCGCGGCGACCACGGCCGCAGTGAGGAGTTGGCGATGCAGTTTCATGGAGAGGAGCCTTGCAGGCAGGTGGGAAGATGCTGCGCAGGCTAGATCGTGAAGATTGCGTAAATGTGACAGTTCCAGACAATACGGCACCGGCACGGAGCCACGCGCCGTCAAGGGCTGCCATTGATGCCAGAGCCAGATGACTGCGCGATTGCGCGCAGATGGCAGTCACGCCGCCCGGTTCAGGCGGCGGTTTTCTGCTTGAAGCGGCACAGGTCGCGGATCACGCACTGCGGGCAGTCCGGCTTGCGCGCCTTGCACACATAGCGGCCGTGCAGGATCAGCCAGTGGTGGGCGTCGAGCAGGAACTCGGCCGGAATCACCTTCACCAGCAGGTCTTCGACGGCGCGCACGTCCTTGCCCGGGGCCAGGCCGGTGCGGTTGGCGACCCGGAAGATGTGGGTGTCCACGGCCATGACGGGTTGGCCAAAGGCGGTGTTGAGCACTACGTTGGCGGTTTTGCGGCCGACGCCGGGCAGCGCTTCGAGCGCGGCGCGGTCGCGTGGGACTTCTCCCCCGTGCTGTTCGATCAACAAGCGGCAGGTGGCGATCACATTTTTCGCCTTGGCATTGAACAGACCGATCGTCGAGATGTATTTCTTCAGGCCGTCTTCGCCCAACGCAAGGATCGCCTGTGGCGTGTTGGCCACGGGGAACAGTTTTCGGGTGGCCTTGTTTACGCCGACGTCGGTGGCCTGCGCGGACAGCGCGACCGCGACCAGCAGTTCGAACGGCGAGCTGTATTCCAGTTCGGTTTTCGGATGCGGATTGAGTTCACGCAGGCGGGTGAACATTTCCACCACGTCGGCTTTGGGCATGCGCGCGCTGCGCGGCGCAGCCTTGGTTGCAGGGGGCATCAGGTCGGTTTTCCGGCGGCCTTGGCCTTGGCCCGCGCCAGAATGGCGGCGGCAGCGGCAGGCAGGGCGGGTTTGAGGTCGGGGG
>NZ_RHPP01000120.1 GCF_003935715.1 Stenotrophomonas sp. 278
GCCGCGCGTGAGCTGTGCGACGTGCTGCTGGCCGCGCAGGGCCATGTGGACGCGGTGCTGGCGAGGTTTGGCGCATGAACTGGCGTACCGCCATCGGCGGCGTCCTGCTGGTCGCAGCCCTGCTCAGCGGCTGGTCACTTCTGCGTGACCGCAACAAGCCCGAGCCGGCGGCCAGCGACGACGCCAGCATGGATTACGTGCTGCATGACTTCCAGATCGTCGCACTGGACGAGCAGGGCAAGGAATCCACCACCCTGCGCGCCCCGCTGCTGGAGCGCAGCCGCGCCGACGAAACCATGGTCATCGCCACGCCACTGTTCCTGCTGCCCGATCGCGACGGCAATCACTGGGAACTGCGCAGCGACAAGGGCTGGGTCAGTGCCAAGGGTGACCAGCTCAAGCTCACCGGCAACGTGAGTGGTGACAGCCCCAAGGTGCCCAGCGTGCCGCCGACCACCTTCCGCACCGACCATCTGGACGTGTTCCCCAATGACAACAAGGCCAGCACCGACGCGTTGGTCACCCTGACCCGGCCGGGCATGACCCAGTCCGGTGTCGGCTTCGACCTGAACTCCAGCGACAAGACCTACCACTTCCGGAGCCAGGTCAAGAGCCGTTACACGCCCCGTCAGTGATGCGCCCCGACAATCCACGGACGGCTACGGCCGCTTCCACGAATCTGGCAGGAAAGCCCCCCGTCATGAAGATCCTCTACGCCGCCGCCTTCGCCATCTGCCTGCTGCTCCCGGGTTTCACCGCCCAGGCGCGCACCGATGACCGCAACAAGGAAATGAACATCGAGTCCGGTGCCCAGTCCGGCTCGTTCCTTGGCGATGGCGTCATCACGCTGTCCAACAACGTGATCATCACCCAGGGCACGCTGGAAATCCGTGCCGCCCAGGCAGACATCCACATGAAGGACGGCGAGGCCGTGCGCGCGGTGTTTTCCGGCAAGCAGGCCACGATGAAGCAGCAGCTGGATGATGGCAGCTGGATGAACGCGCGCGCCGACAAGATCGACTACGACATCAAGGGCGAAGTCATCGTGCTGACCGGCAACTACCGGGTCGAGAGCGCGCAGGGCATCAACAGCGGCCAGAAGATGACCTACAACACCCGTACGGGCGAAATGAACAGCGGCGGCGACGGTGGCCGCGTACGCACGGTGATTCCGCCCAAGAACAAGACCCCTGCACCGGCGGCCAAACCGGCCCCCACCAAGACCACCGTGCCCACTGCCGGGAGCAAGAAGTAATGCTGGTCGCCAAAGGTCTGCGAAAAAAATACAAGCAGCGCGAAGTCGTCAAGGAATTCGGGCTGACCCTCGATGCCGGCGAAGTGGTCGGCCTGCTCGGCCCCAACGGTGCCGGCAAGACCACGTGCTTCTACATGATCGTGGGGCTGGTGGAAGCCGATGCCGGCAGCATCGTGCTGGACGGCAAGGACATCACCGCCGACCCCATGTACACCCGTGCCAAACAGGGTGTGGGCTACCTGCCGCAGGAACCCTCGGTGTTCCGCAAGCTCACCGTGGCCGACAACATCCGCCTGGTGCTGGAGCTGCGCGACGACCTGGACGCGGCCGGCCGCGAGAAGGAGCTGAATTCGCTGCTCGACGAACTGCAGATCGGCCATGTGGCTGAACAGCTCGGTGCCAGCCTGTCCGGCGGCGAACGCCGCCGCTGCGAAATCGCCCGTGCCCTGGCCGCCCAGCCCCGCCTGATCCTGCTTGACGAACCCTTTGCCGGCGTCGATCCGATCTCGGTGGGCGAGATCCAGCGCATCGTCACCCACCTCAAGCAGCGCGGCATCGGCGTGCTGATCACCGACCACAATGTCCGTGAAACCTTGGGAATCTGCGACCGCGCGTATATCCTCAACGAAGGCAGCGTACTGGCGCAGGGTGCACCAGACGCAATCCTGGACAACGCCGACGTCCGTCGCGTCTACCTTGGAGACACCTTCAAGCTCTGACCCGCCGGCCGCTACGGCGCCCTCCCCCCGTTGGGCACAGGCATGAAGGCACGGCTGCAGACATCGCTGGGACAGCAACTGGTCATGACGCCGCAGCTGCGTCAGGCCATCAAGCTGCTGCAGATGTCCACCACGGAACTGGAGCTGGAGATCGCCGAGGCGGTGGAGACCAACCCGCTGCTGGAATGGGCGGAGAACGACCCGCCCAGCCTCGACGCAGCGCCCGGCCCGGACGAGGTCTCCCGCGAAGCCAGCGACGGCCCCGACGATCACCCCGAGCGCAGCGCTGGCAGCGACGACGACTGGGCACCGGGCGAGGCCGACTGGAGCAGCGGCGGCAGCGGCGGCTCGTTCGATGACGACGACAACGGCAGCGCGGCCGAGCGCGTGGCCGAAACCGAAACCCTCGCCGACCATCTGCTGTGGCAGCTGCATCTGTCGCACCTGTCCGTCCGTGACCGCAACATCGGTGCCGCGCTGATCGATGCGCTGGAAGAGGACGGTTATCTGCGCGAGCCGTTGTCGACCATCGCCGACACCCTGCTGCCGGCCATCCGCGCTGACGCGGCGGAAATCCTCACCGTGCTGCATCAGATCCAGCGCTTCGACCCGATCGGCGTCGGCGCGCGCAGCCTGGGCGAGTGCCTTCAGCTGCAGCTGGACGTACTGGACCCGGCCACCCCCGGCCTGGCGCTGGCCCGACGCATCGCCGACGGGCCGCTGGAGCGCCTGCCGCGCAGCGGCGTGGACGGCCTGGCCCACGAATTGAAGGTACCGGCCGCCGAAGTGGACACTGCCGTCCAGCTGCTGCGCTCGCTGGACCCCCGCCCCGGCACCCAGATCGGCGAACTGGCCCACGACAGCTACGTGGTGCCCGACTGCGTGGTCTGGCGACAGGGCGGCGTATGGCGCGCGGCCCTGGCCGGCCATGCCGGCCCCCGGGTGGTCATCCATCGCGGCTACGAACAGATGATCCGTCGCTGTGGCGAGAGCGACGCCGGCTACCTGCGCGCCCACCTGCAGGAGGCGCGCTGGCTGCTGAAGGGCCTGGAGGCCCGGGGTGAGACCCTGCTGCGGGTGATGCGCTGCCTGCTGCAGCAGCAGTCGGCCTTCCTTGAGTTCGGCGAGCAGGCCCTGCGCCCGTTGACCCTGCGCGAGGTCGCTGGCGAGCTCGGCCTGCACGAATCGACCATTTCCCGCGCCATTGCCCGCAAATATGTGCGCACCCCGCGCGGCACCTTGGCGCTGCGCAGCTTCTTCGCCTCGGGGATCGATACCGACAGCGGCGGCGAGGCCTCCAGCACCGCGATCCAGGCCATGATCCGCCGCCTGATCGACGACGAGAACCCGCGCAAGCCGCTTTCTGACGCCAAGCTGGCTGACCTGCTCAAATCCTCGGGCATACCGGTAGCGCGACGCACCGTGGCGAAGTATCGTGAGGCCATGAACATTTCCGCCTCGCACGAAAGAGTACGTATCGCCTGACGCTCCATGCGCCCGGCGGGAAGGTTCATTGGCAAATCCGAAAAGGAGACAACCGATGCAAATCGAAACGTATGGCAAAGACGTGGAAGTGACCCCGGCCCTGCAGAACTACGTGGAAGAAAAGCTCAGCCGGATCGGGAAGCACTTCGACCGACATTGCGAGATCAAGGTCACCCTGGCGCTGCGCAAGAACGAACACCACGTCGACGCCAGTGCCAACATCCCCGGGCAGACCCTGCACGCGGAAGCCGGTGGCCAGACGATGTATGCCGCGATCGATCTGCTCGCCGACAAGCTTGACCGCCTGGTGATCAAGCAGAAGGAAAAGAAACAGCAGCACGCCCCCGTGCCGGTGAGCGACAATGGTGGCTGACGCCCCCATGTTCTCCCCAACATGCCCCTGACTGACCTACTGGCGGCCGTGCGCACCCAGGTGCTGCCGGCCGCCGACCGCGACAGCGTGCTGCAGGCCGCGGCCAGCCTGCTGGCCTGCCGCGAAGCCAACGCCGACCTGATCTTCCAGAACCTCTGCCAGCGCGAACAGCTGGGCAGCACCGCCATCGGCCACGGCATCGCCATCCCGCACGGCCGCGCCCCGCTGCTGGAACGCCCGCGCGGGGCCCTGCTGCGACTGGAGCAGCCGGTCGACTTCGGCGGCGACGAGCCGGTGGACCTGGTGTTCGCCATGGCTGTCCCGGCCCACTACACCCATCAACACCTGATGCTGCTGTCCGAGCTGGCCGAGCTGTTCTCCGAGCCGGCGGTCCGCCAGGCCCTGCGCGACGCGCATGATGACCAGGCCCTGCGTCAGATTCTCGAGTTATCCCCTCCGGCGAGCGCCGCATGAATACCAGCATCACCGCACGCGAGCTGTTCGAACAACAGCGCGACCGCCTTGCACTGCGCTGGGTGGCCGGCCAGGCCGGCGAGCGCCGCGAACTGGAAGCCGGCAACACCGTGTCGCGGCGCCCGTCACTGGCCGGCTACCTCAACGCGATCTACCCCAACAAGGTCCAGATCCTCGGCACCGAGGAACTGTCCTGGCTGGACTCGCTGGATTCGCGCCAGCGCTGGGAAACCATCGAACGGATCATGCAGTCGCACCCGCTGGCGCTGGTGATCACCCGCAACCAGCCGTGCCCGGAAGACCTGCGCGCGGCCGCGGACGAATCGCACACGCCACTGTGGATCTCACCCAAGCGCGGCCATGAGCTGCTCAACCACCTGTCCTACCACCTGGCCCGCACCCTGGCCCCGCGGGTAATCCTGCATGGCGTATTCATGGAGATCTACTCCATTGGCGTGCTGATCACCGGCGAAGCCGGCTCGGGCAAGAGCGAGCTCGCGCTTGAGCTGCTCAGCCGTGGCCACCGGCTGGTGGCGGACGACGCCCCGGAGTTCACCCAGATCGCCCCGGACGTGCTCGATGGCACCTGCCCGGAGCTGCTGCAGGACCTGCTGGAGGTCCGTGGCCTGGGCGTGCTCAATGTGCGCGAGATGTTCGGTGACACGGCGGTAAAGAAGAACAAGTACCTTCGGCTCATCGTGCACCTGACCAAGCCCATGACCGAACCCACCCCTCACGGCTACGAGCGCCTGACCGGCGATTCCGGCACCCGCCACGTGCTGGACCTGGACGTGCCGCTGATCACCCTGCCGGTGATGCCTGGCCGCAACCTGTCGGTGCTGACCGAGGCGGCCACCCGGCTGCACATTCTGCGTACCAAGGGCATTGATCCCGCGGCGATGTTCATCGCCCGGCACAGCAACCTGCTGGAACGCCGCACGCCATGAGCACTGTCGCCCCACGGGACACCGCCGCCGCCACCCTCATCATCGTCAGCGGCCTGTCCGGCTCCGGCAAGACCGTCGCGCTGAAGACCTTCGAGGACCTGGACTACTACTGTTCGGACAACCTGCCGATCCTGCTGCTGCCGGATTTCGTGCGCAGCCTGCTTGGCAGCCACGATGGATCCGCGCCGCGGCGCATGGCGGTGGGCATCGACGTGCGCGGCCAGACCGACCTGGGCCAGCTCTCGCACTGGCGTGAAGACGCGCAGGCCGCCGGCCTGGATGCCCAGCTGCTGTTCTTCGATGCCACCGACGAAACCCTGCTCAAGCGTTACGCCGACACCCGCCGCCGGCACCCGCTGAGCCAGCTGGGCCTTTCGCTGCCCGAGGCCATCGCCCGCGAGCGCGAACTCACCGCGCCGCTGCGCCGTGCCGCCGACGCGGTGATCGACACCACCGGCCTGAACGTGCACCAGCTGCGCCGCAAGGTGGTCACCGAGTTCGCGCTCAGCCACGGCAACAAACTGTCGCTGCTGTTCGAGTCGTTCGCCTACAAGCGTGGCGTACCGGCCGAGGCCGATTTCGTGTTCGACGCCCGGGTGCTGCCCAACCCGCACTGGGACCCGGAACTGCGCCCGATGTCCGGCCGCGAGGCCCCGGTGCGCGATTATCTGGAGGCCCAGGCGGACGTGCAGCGCTATGTCGCGCAGCTGACCGACTTCCTGGACACCTGGCTGCCCAGGCTGGGCAACGACACCCGCAGCTACGTGACTGTCGCTTTTGGCTGCACCGGCGGCAAACACCGTTCGGTGTACCTGGCCGAACGCATGGCCCGCCATGCCCGCGAACAGGGTTGGCCGGAAGTTGCCACGTTCCATCGTGAACTGGATTAGACAATCCCGCGTCGCCCCCTAGTCCCAATTCATCTTGACCTGCTAACGTGCGGTAATGACCTGTGGCATTCTCCTTGTAACGCATCCTGGTGTTGGCGCTTCCCTGCTGGAAGTGGCGACCCGGCTGCTGCGGCACCTGCCGCTGAAAACCGAAGCATTTGAAGTACCGTTCGACGCAGACATGGACGCCCTGCTCCCGCTCGCCTCGGCCGCTTTGCGCCGGGTCGACAGTGGCGAGGGCGTGCTGATCCTGACCGACCTGTATGGTGCCAGCCCGAGCAATCTGGCGGCGCAGCTGGCCCGCCTGGGCACCCCGGCCCGCCGGGTCTCGGCGCTGAGCCTGCCGATGTTGTTGCGAGTGATGAATTATCCGGAACAGGGACTGGATCAACTGCCCGCCACTGCGGCGGCGGGCACTCGCAATGGAGCGATTGTCGACGATGCTTGAACGTGAACTCACCGTATCCAACCGCCTGGGGCTGCATGCCCGGGCCACTGCCAAGCTGGTGCAGGAGCTGGCTCCGTTCCGCTGCAATGTGACCATGATTGCGCGCGGCCGCGAGATCAACGCCAAGAGCATCATGGGCGTGATGCTGCTGGCCGCGGGCCAGGGCACCCCGGTCACCGTGCGCATCGACGGCGAAGACGAAGCCGCCGCGATGGACGCTGTGGTGTCCCTGTTCGAGCGGCGCTTCGACGAGGACAACTGACATGCCCGGGCAGCCGTCGCGGACCGCTTCCGGCGCGCTGCTGCTGACCGGCCATGGGGCCGCCCGTGGCCATGCACTGGGTCGCGCGCGGGTGCGCCTGCCGCACGTGCTGGAAGTGGCCGAGCAACGCATCCCCGCCATCATGGTGGACGCCGAGCTGGTCCGCCTGCATGAGGCCGTGGACGCGGCACGGGTGGAAATGCACGAACTGCGCCAGCGCCTGAAAGGGGCGCTGGACAAGGAAATGGGCGAGATCCTCGATCTGCACGCCCTGCTGCTGGACGACCCCGAGCTGCTGTTCGGGCTGGATGAGCTGATTCGCAGCGGTCCCTACAGCGCCGGCTACGCCCTGCGGGTCCAGCGCGACCGTCTGGCCAAGGTCTTCGATGGCATGGACGATGCCTACCTGAAGAGCCGCATGGACGATCTCGACCATGTGATCGGCCGCATCCATGCGTTCCTGCACAAGCGGCCGCCGGACGTCAAAGGACTGGCCGGAGAAATCCTGGTCTGCGACACCATCGCGCCGTCGGAACTGGCGCAGCTGCAGGCGCATGGCGTGGTCGGCATCGTCAGTGTCGGCGGCAGCGCGCTGTCGCACAGCGCGATCCTGGCGCGCAGCCTGCATCTGCCGCTGATCGTCAACACCCCGGGCGCGCTGCAGAAGATCAACGATGGCGACGTGCTGATCGTGGATGGCAGCAGCGGCGGCGTCACTGTCAATCCACAGGCCGGCGACCTGCGCGACTACCGGGCCCGGCTGCGCGAACAGGCCCGCGAGCAGCGCGAACTGGGCCGGCTGCGGGCCAAACCCAGCCGCACCGTGGACAAGGTCGACATTGCCCTGCTGGCCAACGCCGAGTCGCTGGAAGACGTGACCGAAGCGCATGCGCTGGGCGCGCACGGGCTGGGGCTGTACCGCACCGAGTTCCTGTTCCTGCAGCGAGACGAACTGCCGGACGAGCAGGAGCAGTTCGAAACCTACCGCGACGCTGCGCTGGGCATGAACGGCCGTCCGGTCACCATCCGTACCCTGGACCTGGGCGCGGACAAGGCCGACCGCACCGGCCTGACCCTGAGCAACGAGGACAACCCGGCGCTGGGGCTGCGCGGCGTGCGCCTGTCACTGGCCCGTCCCAAGGTCGCCGATACCCAGCTGCGCGCCATCCTGCGCGCCTCGGCCTACGGCAAGCTGCGTATTCTGCTGCCGATGGTCAGCACCCGCGAGGAGGTGCTGGCCGTACGCCGCCGGCTGCAGAAGCAGACCCAGCTGCTGCGTGCGGAAGGCCATGAAGTGGCCGAGCATATTCCGTTCGGCGCGATGATCGAGGTGCCGGCAGCTGCGATCGCGCTGGAAAACTTCATCGACCTGGTCGATTTCCTGTCCGTGGGCACCAACGACCTGGTGCAGTATCTGCTCGCCGCCGACCGCAACAACGAAGCGGTGGGCGAGCTGTATTCGCCGTTGCACCCGGCGGTGCTGCGGCTGATCGCGCAGATCCTGCGGGTTGGGCACGAACACGCGACGCCCGTGGCCGTGTGTGGAGAGATTGCAGGCGATCCGCGCATGACCCGGTTGCTGCTCGCGTTGGGTCTGAAAGAATTCAGCCTGCACCCGGCCACGTTGCTGGAAGTGCGTCGGGTGATCCGTGAGAGTGACTGGGCCCAGCTGCAGGCAGCCGCACCCAAGCTGCTGGCCGCGCGCGACCGACGTGGCATCGAGCGGTGGATCGAGAGCGTCGCGCCCTGACACAAATCCAAGCGATAATGACGCGGTGACCACCCCTGTTGCCGCATCCTGTACAGGATAGCGGCCTTTTCTTTTTCTGCGGGAGCTGCGCATGGCCGAAGCCGTACGCCACGACAAGACGGCACGCCAGCTGCGGCTGTTGTCCGATGCACTGGACAGCGGCCGGCTTGGGCCCGTGCGCCGGCTGGTCAATACCCTGGCACCGGCCGAAATCGGCAACCTGCTGGAATCGCTGCCGCCCGGCAAGCGCGAAGTGGTGTGGGGGCTGGTCGACCCGGAAGACGACGGCGAAGTGCTGGTCCACGTCGGCGAGGAAGTGCGCGAAAGCCTGCTGGCCGACATGGACCCGGACGAAATCATCGCCGCGGTCGAAGACCTGGACATCGACGACCTGGCCGACCTGGTCGAGGACCTGCCGGACACGGTCATCGACGAAGTCCTCAAGTCGATGGACCGCGAAAACCGCGAGCGGCTGGAACAGGTGCTGTCCTATCCCGAGGACACCGCCGGCCGCCTGATGAACCCGGACGTGGTCACCGTGCGCGCCGACGTCAACGTGGACGTGGTGCTGCGCTACCTGCGCCTGCGCGGGGAACTGCCCGACCACACCGACCACCTGTTCGTGGTCAGCCGCCGCCATCAGTACCTGGGCCGCCTGTCGCTGGCCGCGCTGGTCACCCATGAAGACAACACCCCCATCAACCGGCTGATCGACGACGAGCAGCCGGCCATCGACGTGGGCGAAAGCGCCGAGGAAGTCGCACGCCAGTTCTCCGACCATGACTGGGTGTCCGCGCCGGTGGTGGACGACAACAACATCCTGCTCGGCCGCATCACCATCGATGACGTGGTGGACATCATCCGCGCACAGGCTGAGCACCAGGCGCTGGGCGCGGCCGGTCTGGACGAAGAGGAAGACCTGTTCTCGCCGATCAAGCGCGCCGTACGCGGCCGCGTGGTCTGGCTGGGCATCAACCTGTGCACCGCCTTCCTTGCTGCCAGCGTGATCGGCCAGTTCGAGCTGACTCTGCAGAAGGTGGTGGCGCTGGCCGTGCTGATGCCGATCGTAGCCGGCGTCGGCGGCAATGCCGCCGTGCAGGTATTGACGCTGATGGTGCGAGGCATCGCGCTGGGCCAGGTCGGCCAGAGCAACGCGCGCATCCTCCTGTGGAAAGAGATGCGGGTCGCGCTGATCAACGGCACGCTGATAGGCACCGTGGTCGGACTGATCGCCTTCGTCTGGTTCCAGAGCCTGCTGCTGTCGATCGTGATCACCCTGGCGCTGATCATCAATTTCTGCGCGGCGGCGCTGGCCGGCGTGCTGCTGCCTTTGCTGCTCAAGCGCATGAATGTCGATCCGGCCGTGGCCGGCACCGTGGTGGTCACGGCCGTCACGGACGTGATGGGCTTCTTCAGCTTCCTCGGCCTGGCCACCCTCATCCTGCTGCACTGACTTCGGAACCCGCATGGCCGTGACCCTGGACAACTACTTCACCCCTGGCTGGCGCGAACAGGTGCACACCTGCGCGGCCTGCGAGTGGCGGGGCAGCGCGCGGCAGATGACGATGGAGCTGCACGAGGACGAGGCCGAGTTTGACTGCCCCGAGTGCGAGAACCCGATCCTGCTGGTGGTGCACCCTACCCTTGCCCAGGTGCAGGCCGCTGCGGCCGAAGGCCACCCCGAAGCCATTGAACAGCTGGAGATCCTGGCCGCCGCGCCACGCCTGGACTGATGCGCTGCAAGATGCCCTGTACGTCGCGGACCACTAGACTGAAAACGATTTCAGTCGAGGATGGGGCATGGCACGACGTTCGATGGGGTGGCTGCTGTACATGGCGGCGCTGCTGATGTTGGCGGGTTGCGCGCCGACGCGAGGCGATGCCACCGGGCGGTTTGACGCCCGTACGGTGATGCTGGATGGTCGCAGCGTGCACTACCAGGTGTTCATTCCGCGCGGTGCGCGGGCCCAGAAGGGCACGTTGCCGGTCGTCCTGTTCCTGCATGGCTCCGGCGAGCGTGGCAGTGACAACCGGGCACAGACGCAAGCCGGCATCGGGCCGTATCTGCGCCGGCATGCCGACAGTTTCCCTGCGCTGGTGGTGCTGCCGCAGGTGCCGGAAGACGAGGAATGGTCAGGCGACAACAATCGTGCAGCGACTGCGGCATTGGATGCGGTGATCACCGAGTTCGGTGCTGATCCGGGCCGACAGTACCTGACTGGCATGTCGATGGGCGGCTATGGCAGCTGGAACATCGCGCTGCATGAGCCGCAGCGGTTTGCGGCCATTGTGCCGGTGTGCGGCGCGGTGCTGGTGCCGCGCGCGGTGCGCCCCACCCTGTTCGTCGAGTCCGTCGCACATGAGGCGGACCCGTATGCAGTGATGGCGCAGCGGCTGAAGGAGACGCCGATCTGGATGTTCCATGGCGCACTGGATGACGTGGTCAAGCCCGATGACGACCGGCGTTTGAAGGCGGCGTTTGATGCGGCGGGCGCGAAGGATGTTCGCTACACCGAGTATCCGCAGGGCAACCACAATGCGTGGGATGCCACGTATGCCGATGCGCAGATGTGGACCTGGATGTTCGCGCAGCGGCGGGGGTAATCGCGCGCACCATGCACCGCCTGGGCCGGCCAACGGCCGGCGCTACCCGTGACTCGACATCTGCGGCCGCCACCCGGTAGCGCCGGCCGTTGGCCGGCCCTCGCAACACTTCCTACCCGTCAGGCCTTCAGAGGACGACAGACTCGAACGGAACTGACTGACAGCACCAGCGAAACTCCGCGTGCAACATCGACGCATGAGCAGCAATCGCCTTCGGTTTGGCCGCCGCAGCATGATCGGCCACGCCTATGTTTTGACCACGAGGTGCACACAGAACGCGCGGTGGTTCGAAACACCCGACGCGGTGGAGTTTGTCGTGATGCAGCTCCGTCGCTCTGATCAAATCGGCTGTACCAAAACCTTGGCGTGGGTGGTCATGCCCGACCACATCCATTGGATGTTCGAGTTGCGCGAAAGCACTCTTGCGCATGTGGCCCGACGACTCAAATCGTCAACAGCACTTGCACTCAATCGATCTCTCGGGCGTCAGGGCAAGGTGTGGCAACCCGGCTATCACGACCATTGCCTGCGTGCCGACGCGGCAGTGATCCGCCATGCCCGATACATCATGGGCAATCCCGTTCGTGCGGGATTGGCGGAGCGGATTGGTGAGTATCCGTACGCATGGTGTCGGTGGTCCCTGGATCCGTAATGCATGCGAATGCGCCATGTACCGCCTGGGCCGGCCAACGGCCGGCGCTACCGGGATCGCGCGCGGCCCACGAATCCCCTGATTCCGTCATCCCACGGTAGCGCCGGCCGTTGGCCGGCCCACCGGGAACCGGGCAGCGCCCATTACCCCAGCAACGTCTCCAGCACCGCCATGCGCACGGCGACGCCGTTGGCGACCTGGCGCAACACCCACGACTGCGGGCCGTCGGCGACCTCGTCGGTGACTTCCACGCCACGGTTGATCGGACCCGGGTGCAGCACGGCGGCGTCCTGGCCGGCGCGCTTCAGGCGCTCGGCGGTCAATCCGTACTCGGCGTGGTACTGCTCGATCGACGGCACCAGGCCCTCTTCCATGCGTTCGCGCTGAAGGCGCAGCATCATCAGCGCATCCGCGCCTTCCAGCATGGCGTCGAAGTCCTGGCCGACGATGCAGCCCTTCAGGGTTTCGTCGTCCGGCAGCAGGGACTGCGGGCCACACACGCGGATCTCGCCGGCACCCAGGGTGCGCAGTGCGTGCAGGTCGGTGCGGGCCACGCGCGAATGCTTCACGTCGCCGACAATCAGCACCTTCATCTTCGAGAAATCCGCGCCCTTGGCCTGGCGCAGGGTCAGCATGTCGAGCAGGCCCTGGGTGGGATGCGAGCTGCGACCGTCACCGGCGTTGATCAGCGCGGTGCCCTCGCCTGCCGCCTGCGACAGCGCGGCCACGGCACCGTCGTCGGGGTGACGGACGATGAAGCCGCGCACGCCCATCGCCTCCAGATTCTTCAAGGTGTCGCAGGCGGTCTCGCCCTTGCGCGTGGACGAGGTGGACGCGTCGAAGTTCAGTACGTCGGCCCCGAGCCGCTGCGCCGCCAGCTGGAACGAGCTGCGGGTGCGGGTGGACGGTTCGAAGAACAGCGTGCACACCGCCGAACCCGCCAGCACCTGGCGCTTGTTGCCGACCCGGCCGACGGCGGCGTCGCGGATCTGGCCGGCACGGTCCAGCAGCTGCAACAGGGTTTCGCGGGGCAGACCTTCCAGGGTCAGCAGGTGGCGCAGGCGTCCATCGGAATCGAGTTGCGTGGCGGTCATGGCGGGAATCTGAGGGGTCAGGAAACAGGGGTGGCGTCATCCGGCGCGGACAACCAGCGCTCGATGATGACGGCGGCAGCGACCGCATCCAGGGTGGCCGCGTCACGGCGGCGCTTGCGGCCCTCGGCGC
>NZ_RHPP01000121.1 GCF_003935715.1 Stenotrophomonas sp. 278
CGCGCGCAGCGCCCACGGCGACAACGGCAGCAGCTGTCCGCCCAGCGCCCGCGCGGCCCGCCGCATCGCTGCATGCTGGCCGCGGGGGCGCAGCGACACCAGGGTCCATTCCGGCACATGTGCGTGGCTGTTCATTCCGGGCATTATGCGAGTCCTTTGCTGCAACGTCGCCGTACCAATGTCTCAACCGCTTTCCCTGCCCGACCATCTGGGCGCGCTCCAGCAGGTGCTGGACCGCATGCCGCCGGTGGCCGCCATGCAGATCCGCGTGGCCGGCTACGCGGACAACCAGCTGGCGCTGACCGCACCGCTGGCTGCCAACGTCAATGACAAAGGCAACGCCTTCGGCGGAAGCCTGGCCTCGGCCCTGACCCTGTCCGGCTGGGCACTGGTCACCCTGCGCCTGCGACTGGCCGGCTTCGATGCCGACGTTTATGTCGCCGACAGCCACGTGCGTTACCTCGCCCCGGTCTATGGCGACCTGTCGGCCCACGCCCAGGCGGTGGACGAGGCCGACTGGGCCACGTTTCTGGCCACCTTCGCCCAGCGCGGCAAGGCGCGCATCGAGGTGCTGGCCCGCCAGCCCGGTGAGGCCGGCAAGCCTGCGGCTGAACTGAGCGGCCGCTACGTGGCCTTCGCAAGAAGGTAGGATGGGCACCTTGCCTATTGGGGAATTCGCATGCGTCGTACCTTCCAGATCCTGTTGCTGGCCCTGTTCGCGCTGACCAGCGCGGCGGCCTTTGCCGCCGACGGCCAGAAAGTCACCAAGAAGATGCGCAAGCAGCTGGAAGAAACCCAGGTGAAATACGACTCCACCCTGCGTTGGGGCAACCTGGACGATCTCATTCCCTACCTGGACCCCGAATACGCCGAACAGCATCCCATCACCGACCTGGAGCGCAGCCGGTTCGAGCAGGTGAAGATCGCCGGCTACCGTGGCAGCGACAACGTGGGCCTGCCCAATGGTCGCATTGGCCGCAGCGCCGAAGTGCGGGTGATCAACAACAATACCCAGGCCGAACGCGTGGTCCGGGTGAACGAGATCTGGCGCTGGGACGCCGACGCCAAGCGCTGGCTGCAGGCCAATGGCCTGCCCGACCTCTGGCAGACCCTCTGACCCCCCTCAAACCCCCGCTGGACGCCGGTTCGCCCGCATGTGCGACAATCGGCCCCCGCTTATTTGACCCGTGATCTGAGTGAATTACGAAGAGTTGCTGGCCTTTGCCGGCCGAAACCCGATGCTGTCGGCGGCTTTTGTCGGCCTGACCGTGGCCATCATCGTCACCGAAATCCGCCGCCTGACTCGCGGCTACCGTGGGCTGAAGCCGGCTGAGCTGACCCAGCTGATGAATGCCGGTGGCACCGTGGTGGTCGACCTGTCGTCCTCGTCGGACTTCGAAAAGGGTCATATTGCCGGCAGCCGCAACGTACAGCCCAGCCAGTTCGGCCCGGAGCACAAGCTGGTGGCCAACGCCAAGCAGAGCCCGGTGGTGCTGGTGTGCCGCACCGGCACGGCCTCGGAAACCGCGGCCAAGGCCCTGAAAAAGGCCGGTTTCGAGAACGTAAGCGTGCTCGAGGGCGGTATTCCGTCCTGGCAGCAGGCCGAGCTGCCGCTGGTAAAGGGCCGCAACTGATTTCCCCCGATTCGCAGCGTGCACCTTGTGCGCGATGCCACACGCCCGCATAGCAGGGCATGTAACAATCGGTTTCTACTGTATTCATTACTGCATTCATTCTGGAGCATCAGGAAATGTCCGAAGAGAACACCAACGGCGCCATCGCGCCGGCCGACGCCGCCACCGGTCCTGCTTTCACCGTTGAGAAGATCTACGTCAAGGACGTTTCCTTCGAATCGCCCAATGCTCCGAGCGTCTTCAACGAAGCGGTGCAGCCGGAACTGCAGCTCAACCTCAACCAGCGCGTGCAGCGGCTGGGCGAGAATGCCTTCGAAGTCGTGCTGGCTGTCACGCTGACCTGCAAGGCCGGCGACAAGACCGCCTACGTGGCTGAAATCCAGCAGGCCGGCGTGTTCGGCCTGATCGGCCTGGAACCGCAGGCGATCGACGTGCTGCTCGGCACGCAGTGCCCGAACATCCTGTTCCCGTACGTGCGTCAGCTGTGCAGCGATCTGATCCAGGCTGGCGGCTTCCCGCCGTTCTTCCTGCAGCCGATCAACTTCGAAGGCCTGTACGCTGAAACCCTGCGTCAGCGCCAGGAAGAGGGCGGCACCTCGCTGGCCGATTCCGAGCCGGCCGGTAACGCCTGATCGGCGTTTCGATGACTCAGAACGCAGACAAAGTCGCCGTTCTCGGTGCAGGCTCCTGGGGCACTGCCCTGGCGAGCCTGCTGGCCCGCCACGGCTGCAACACCGTGCTGTGGGGCCGCGACGCGGCCATGGTCGAGGCCATCGACCAGCGTCACGAGAACACCCGTTACCTGCCAGGCATTCCGCTGCCGGAATCGCTGCGCGCCACCACCGACCTTGCGTCGGCGGTAAAGGACGCCACCTGGATCCTGGTGGTGGTGCCTTCGCACGCCTTCGGTGAAACCGTGCGCGCGCTGGCTCCCCTGCGTCCCGCCGGTGCTGGCGTGGCTTGGGCGACCAAGGGCTTCGAACCGGGTTCTGGCCGTTTCCTGCACGAAGTCGCGCGCGAAGTGCTGGGCCCGGACGTGCCGCTGGCCGTGGTCACCGGTCCGTCGTTCGCCAAGGAAGTCACCCAGGGCCTGCCCACCGCGATCACCGTGCACGGTGACGACGTGGAGTTCGCCCAGCAGGTGGCTGAAGCCATGCACGGCCCCGCCTTCCGCGCCTACACCGGTGACGACATGGTCGGTGCCGAGCTGGGCGGTGCGATGAAGAACGTGCTGGCCGTGGCCACCGGCGTGGCCGACGGCATGCAGCTGGGCTTGAATGCCCGCGCTGGCCTGATCACGCGTGGTTTGAACGAGATGCTGCGGCTGGCCGCCGCCATTGGTGCCAAGCCGGAAACCCTGATGGGTCTGGCCGGCCTGGGCGACCTGGTGCTCACCTGCACCGGCGACCTCTCGCGTAACCGCCGACTGGGCCTAGCCCTGGGCCGCGGCCAGACGCTGCAGGACGCCATCCGCGAAATCGGCCAGGTGGTGGAATCGGTGCAGACGGCGGATGAAGTCATGCGCCAGGCCCGTCGCCACGGCATCGACCTGCCGATCTCCGACGGGGTGCGCGCCGTACTGCACGGCGAACAGACCCCGGCCGAAGGCCTGCAGGCCCTGCTGGCCCGCGAACAGAAGCCGGAGTACCCGGACACGCTGTTCAAATGATGCAAACAAAACCCCGGCGAAAGCCGGGGTTTTTTGTTTGTATGCGTGGCGCGTTCCAGTCAATCTGCAACTGATTGCAATGCGGTCGTTGGGATCAGCGCGCAGACTGCGGTGATGCGTCCTTCTGTACTGATCCAGTTGCCGGCTTTGAGCGCGACCGCTGAGGGAGTAGGATTGAATCCTACTCCGGTCGAGGGCTGTTCCATGCGCTCCACTCAACAGTTCAGCATCACCCTGCCGAATGAAATGGCTGATGCCGTCAGAGCCAAGGTCGCAGCGGGCGAGTACGCCACGGAAAGCGAAGTCATACGTGATGGCCTGCGGGCGCTTCTCGCAAGAGACCGTGCCATGGAGGCATGGTTGCGGGATCACGTAGTGCCAGCTGCCCAGGCGCTGGCAGCCGATCCGAGTTCGGCGGTGTCTCTTGAGGAGGCACGAAATCGGGTCGCTTCAAGGCGGCGTGCACGTGCACAGCCCAGCAACGAATGACGTTCCGCATCCGGTTCGCTCCGCAGGCTTTGGATCAATTGGATGCGTTGGAAGACCATATCGTCTCAGCGGGCTTTCCATTGGCCGCTGCAAGATACATTGATTCTCTGTTCGAGTTCTTCGAAAGCCTCGCACAATTTCCGTTGCGGGGCACACGACGTGATGATCTGCTACCAGGGCTGCGCGTGACGAACTTCAGGCATCGAACAATCATCGCGTTTGTAGCGGATGTTGATCAGTGCGTCCTCTCCATACTTGGCGTGTTTCACGGCGGTCAGAACTACGAAGCCGCCCTGCGGTAGAGCCGGGCTCGCCCGGCTGCTCTTGGCGCAAATCCCCACCCCACAAAAAAGAAAGCCCGGCTAGGGAGCCGGGCTTTCCATGACGCGTGGGAGAGAGGTCACACGTCATACAACAACGTACTGCATCTATATTTCAACACTTACCACGTGAAGCGCGGCCCAACGAAGTACTCCTTGTCGCCGCCCTTGGCCAGCTTCACTTCACCGCTCAGGCCCCAGTTCGGGGTGAACTTGGCCTGGGCACCCACGCGGCCATAGAACTCGCCGTCCGGGTTGATGCCGTGCTTCTTGGTGAAATCTTCGTAGCCTGCCATCGCGTAGCCTTCAAAGTTCGGGGTGAACGCCGTGCGCACGCCCACTTCGGTGCTGTAGCCGTTGAAGTCCAGGCCGTGCTTCGGGTCGAACTTCTGGTACGCCACGCGGGCCACCAGGTCGGTGGTCGGGGCGATGCCGTAGTTGTAGCCGGCACCGATGCGCCACTGGTCGACATCAGCATTGCCGCGCTTGGTTTCCTGCGCGTTGTAATCACCAAAGATGTGGAAGTTCGGATGCACAGCCACGGAGCCCTTCACGCCCCAGCCATCCGCATCGCCACCCTTGGCGTCGGTGTTCACGTAACCGCCTTCCACGTAGTTGTACGACAGGCCATCGGCGGCGGAGGCAGCGAACGGCAGCGCGGCCATCAGGCCCAGGGCAAGCAGAGAGGTCTTCATAATCGGGAAACACCTTTTTTATTTTTGGTTTCGCCGACCACACCGCTCGGGGGAGGGGAGGGAGCGGGTGGTCGACAGGTGTTAAGTATCCGTTTCCTGGCGCAATCGACCCTGAATATTGAACTGACCAGTACATGAATGAAGCGGGGGTTCAGGGAACTCTTGTCGCTTCTGCCTAGTGATGTCTCTTTCTTCTGTATTTAACCTTAAAGGTGTATATTAACTCTCGACCCCGACGGGACGTCATGACTTCAGCCCGCATCCGCTCCGCCCTTACCTCCAGCGTGAGCGTTCGACTCGTTGGATCTGTCGAGGTTTGGGAAAAGCGGATACCCCATTACGTACTTGCCCAAGTACAAGCTGTAGTCAGTCGGTACGGGGCGAAAGTGTTCGGCACCAAGGTCATTGAGGGCGCTGCGTTGATGGGGCTTCAGCCACAGCAGGCCGTGGCCGCCATCCTGGCACTGAGATCATCGGATCTCTTTAAATCCATGACATCTGAGCGAGACCCATCGCATACCTTGTGGCAAGACGTGTACCACGCGCAGACAGCAACAGGCATGGCCTACATCAAATTCATGCTCTTCCATCCGCCGGCCCAAAGGGGGCCAAGTGATCAGGCCTTGCCCAAACTCGTAATTTCGTTCAAGAGACTGTGACCATGGCCGAACACGAACTACCAATGCTTGCTTCAGGTCAGTGCCCCGCATGTGGCGCGACTGATACGCTGACTGCATTCAATGGCTCTTTGCCTCTGGCCAGCGGTAGCCTGACCGTGGACATTTCTAACTTGCGTGGGGAACAGTGCGCTTTTTGCGAGGAAGTCTTCCTGGACAGCGAGAGCCAGTCGCGCTTTCTAGCAGCAGCGGATGATTTGGTACTACACGCAAGAAAGCAGGCCGGTGCGGAACTGCGTCGTGTGCGCAAGAAGCTCCGATTGACCCAGCACCAGGCAGCTCTACTCGCCGGCGGCGGGCCCAATGGCTTCAGTCGATACGAAAAAGGTCATGCACAGCCGGTAGCGGCTGTATTCAATCTCTTTCAACTGCTGGATAGGCACCCTGAACTTCTGCCAGAGATTCTGGAGCACTCAGTGCCCGTCAGGTGATCCAAATGAGCAAAGCTGAATCGGATAGTGCGCAGCGCATCGCGCGCGTGACCAGCGAGGCTGAGCGCGTCTTCGGCGACGCCACAAAGGCGGGTCGCTGGCTCTCCAGTGTCAGCACCATTCTCGGTGCCAAGCCACTGGACCTGCTTGCCACCGATGCCGGTGCGCGCGACGTGGAGTACGAATTGATGCGCATCGACCAAGGGGACCTTGCCTGATGCGGGTGTTTCTACCAGAACCGTTTCAGCAACCTTCGCAGGTGCCTCCTCGTACCGCCCTTGAACCCGGCCATCTCCCAAGCGAGTGAGCCGCGTATCTGCAGCAGTATTTCCGTGCCCTGACGGGACGGTGCGGAACGCACCTTCAGCGTGCCGCCGACGCGCGCGGCACGCTCGCGCATGCCCGCCACGCCCCAGTGCCCGGCCCCTGCGAGGGCATCCGGTTGGAAGCCCATGCCATCGTCGCGAATGCGGAGTGCGAACGCGTGCCGTGAGTAGCGGATCCGTATCTCAACCGAGGTCGCATCCGCGTGCTGGAATGCATTGAGCAGGGCCTCGCGGCCGATCATGTAGGCCTCCTCCCAGACGCGCAGCTGAATCGGTCGAGGGGTGCCTTCCACCACAAGCCGCACGACAGGCAATTCCTGACCGGTCTCTTCCTGTACTCCCAGCAGCGCCGCTCCAAGGTCACGTGATTCACCGGCGTGCCGCCGCAGTCCCCGTACCCGCTCACGACCTTCGGCAGCTACGCGCTCAGCCGTGGTGATCGCCGACTCCAGTTCGGCCCTGACCGGGTCATCGCCCGCCATTTTCCGGCTCGATGCGTCCAGCCGCAGGATCAGGCCCTGGGTGCTCTGCAGCAGCGTGTCGTGCAGCTCACGCGCGATGCGCTCGCGCTCCCGATGGCGCTCATCCAGCCGGGCCCGGATGCGGGCTCCCACCTGCCTCAGCCTGAGCAGGTACAACAGCCACAGCACGCCAGCGAACACAACCACGCACAGCGCTCTGAACCAACCGGTTTCCCAGTAATTCGGTGCAATCGAAATGACCATGCTGTCGCCGGTCTCGTTCCACACGCCGTCGTTGTTGCTGGCCATGACGCGGAACACGTAGCGGCCGTGGCCTGGCGCGTTGTAGAGCGCGGAACGTTCCGATGTCTCGATCCAGCGGCTGTCGAAGCCCTCCAGTCGATAGCGGAACCGCACGCGTTCGGGAATTGCCAGGCTCAGCGCGGTGAAGCCAATGCGCAGGTTGCGCGTATCGGCGGCCAGTTCAATCTCACCGTTGTCGAAGGGCAGGGCAGTGCCATCTGCGTCCAGTGAAAGAATCTTTACCGGGGGCGGAATCGGGTTGCGCGCTATCCTGCGCGGGTCGACCGATACCAGCCCGCTGGTGGTGGCGAACCACAGCCTGCCATCGTCGGAGCGTGCGGCCGTAGGCAGGGGACGGAACTGCGCGGCTACGCCTGGCAGCCCGTCCAGCGCATCGAATTTCTCGTAGCGTGGCCGATCGGGTCCGCCAAACAGTGCAGGCACATCGACCGCGCGGACGTGCAGTACGCCGCGGGCACCATTGAGCCACAGGTCTCCCGCTGCATCGGACACGATGCCGCTGATGCCCCGGAAGTCTTCAAGAACAGCCGGCACCACGTTGCGTACCCGCCCGCCTTCCATCCGCGCCAGACCGCGCTCACCCCCGATCCACATGGCGTTGCCGTCTTCATGCAGCGCCGTCACGTTCCCCACCCTCGGCGCTTCTCCGGACCACGGTGCCCGAAAGCGGTCGCCCTCCATGACGACCACGACACCCCGGGCAAAGCCCAGCCAGAGTCGGTTGAGGGCGTCGGCGTGCATCACCAGTGGCGAGTCACCCGCCGGCAAGCCGGTGCGATCCTGCACCTGTGTCCAGCGTCCCTGCTGGTAGCGATGCAGCCCAGGGGTATTCAACGACAGCCATAGGGCTCCATCGCCGGTGATGGCCATTGCCTGCACGCCGGAACGCGTCGGTAGGGGCAGATCGGTAATCCTGCGGAACTGCGTGCCTTCCGCTTTCCAGACACCATCGGGTCCGGCGAGCCATAGATCGCCGGAGCCATCTCGCTGGATCGCGGTAATCACGGACGACAGAGCAAGCGTTTCGCGCGTAGTGGCGGTAACCCGCTGCAATGGCTGGTTGCGAGTGCCCACCAGCAGGTGCTCACCCTCGGGGGCGATGGCGAAGTCCTGCGACCCCTCCGGCATCGGGACTTCGGCCAGGTTGGCGTGGCGGAACCGATCCAGGCCGCGGCTGCTGCCTACCCACAGATTTCCCTCACGGTCTTCCAGCAGCGGCTGCAGATAGTCGGAGCTGAGTCCATCGGAGCGCTGGAAGCGCTCGGGGCGCTGCATCGCATCGCCAGGACCAAATCGCAGCAGCCCGGTTCCCAGCGTACTCGCCCACAACACGCCGTCCCGGTCGAACAGCAGGCCCGCCGACGGTGCGTCTTCTCCCCTGCCCGACAGTGGGCGGATACCGCCATCCGCCTCGGCGACCCAGATTGCCCCATCCGGGGCCTGCGCGATCTGGCTGACGCGCCCGACCTTGCCGGGCACCGCGGCAAACGCGCTCGCACCTGGCCGCAGCACCATCATGCCGTTTCCGGTTGCGATCCACAGCGCGCCATCGCGGTCGGTGAACACGGTGCGGGCCTGCTGCCCGGGATAAGCCATCGACGCAGCCGGCCGATTCCAGCGCTGCCCGTCAAAGAAAAGGGGACCGGTAAATGTGGCTGCCCAAAGGCGACCGTCCGCGTCCTCGGCCATCCGGTAGACGGTGCTGGTAGGGAGGCCGTGCTGCACGGAGAAGTGGCGCACGCCGCCGCCTTCAATCAGGCTGATCCCGCCGTAGCGGAAACCCACCCACAGCCCTCCTCTGCGCGAGGTGTACAGCGTGGACACGCTGGTGGCAGGAAACGAACTGGCATCGGGCGGGTTGAAGCGGGTGAAGCGGTCACCATCGAACCTGTACAGCCCGATCTCGGTTCCCAGCCACAGGTAGCCATCGGGTGTCTGCGCCAGGGCCGTGACCTGGCCGGGTGCGCCCTCGTTGACCGTCCACGCGGTGTGGTGGAACTGGGTCACCGAACGCTCCGGGTCCAGCGCAAAGGCGGGTCTGGCCAGCAGCAGGCATACGCAGATGAGGCAAGCCAAGGCGCGCGGGAGGGACATGAAATGTGAGCCTGTTGTCTGCACGCCGGTACGGCTTATGCAGGGCGCATCATATGAAACGCACAGGGCAGCGTGAAGCCCGAGCCTGGTGTGGCAGCGGCGGACTACCGCGAGAAACCACTCACAGCAGATTCTGCCGCCTCCCTCGAGACGCTCTGCTGGCGCTGCATCTCCTGCTGCTGATCAGGCACTGGGTGGGTCTCCTCCAGCTTCCGGTCCGATACTGCCACTGGCGTCTGCTTTGCCTGCTCAATATCGAACGGAACACGACGCTGATCATGCGCGTTGCTCCCGTTCTCGACCAGGAAGGCGTACCCCTTGTTGCCGATGACTACAGCATCCACCCGTGAAACGTTGGCCCCGCTGTCGGTCAATCCAGCCAGCGCCGAGCGGCTGAACTGCTCACGCTCGGTGTCGTTGACGAAGCTGATATGGCCACTGCGCTCGGCCATCTGCACGCCTTCGCGTATCTGCAGCAGCGCGCCATGACGTGGGTGCTGCGGTGAATCCGGCCCGCTGACAGCACCTCGCTGCATCTCCCGCGCCATGGCCTGCTGTACCAGCGCCTGCAGCTGCGCCCGTTCGACCACGTCCACCTGGATGGACCGGTATTCGAACTGCGCGGCCAGTTCCTGGTCTACGGGCTCTGAATCACGGCAGGGATCTACGATCTTGCAGCTGGCGAGCTCATCACGCAGATTGCGCTGGCCGTCGTTGTCCAGCTTCAGGCCGAACGCCGCAGTCGCGCCGCTGGCCTGATAGACCGTGACCGTGGACAGGTCGGACGGCACCGGTCGCTTCTCGAACAGGGGGCGGTCGCTCAGCAGGTTCAGGTAATCCATCGCGGCATTGCCGGTGAGGATCTCCAGGCCCGGCTCTCTGTTGCCGCCACCCACGTTGGAATGCCCGCCCGGTGCGGTCACATTGATTGCCAGACGGTCCGGCGTCATGCCGGGGTCGTTGATCGTCTGATGCGGGAACAGCTCGCGGCGTTCATCGGCGGCGAGAATCGAGACGCGGGAGATGACGCTGGGAGGAAGCCGGGCGTCATAGTTGTTGGGCATCGTGGTTGCAACGGGGTCCAGCAGCAACACTGCCTGCGCGGTCCTTCCCGGCGGTATCAACCTGGGCTCGTCACTGATGACACTTATGTTTCCTGACGAATCGCGGCCGAACTTGAGATCAACGGGGCTGGCAATCCCATACTCGTCAATGAGCCGCAACAAGCCGGCTGTTTGGACTGCTCCCCTGCTGTACCCGGCTCCAACGATATGGATCTCCGCGTTCGGGTTTTCCTGCTTCCAAAGACGTGTCCGGATCGCGAGTGCGGTGTACGCCTCCTCGATCCCATCGCGGTAGGAGTGAGCAAGGGCACCGTCAATGGCGCGTCCTACAGCGTTTTCCTGAGTGCCGATGCCTTTTGAGTAATGGGCACCCACCCGGCTCTCGGGATCTCTCGCCACCCTTTCAGCTTGCCGAAAGGCAAGACCAATCGTGGTAGGCGCGCCGAGGTCAGGGTTGTTGAGATCCTGGCCAGTACCGTCGAGAAAGGCGAAGTACAGGTACTGATTCGGATTGTCCTGACGCTGCAGGAGCGGGACTGACAGTTGCCCAAGCTGTTGCCTGAGTGTCTGCTCGATCTGTAGATCTTCAGCAGTTGCTGGCCTGCTGCCAGTGCCCGAGCCAATGTTTCCCATGGCAAACCTCCATGTACTCAGTAGGTAAAGGTCTTCACCAGTACAAGATCGTCACGCATCGTGCTGTATCGGTTCCCCGGGATCTGCAGATGCTTGGTCGGAATGTACGCACGCATGTACACCCGAATGGTTCGATCGTTGACCTCCAGAAGGATGTCCGGATTGCTGCCTATTTTTCCGCCGGGTACATCCTTGGCCTCTTCCCTCGGCACAAAGTGCCGCATGAGCTCATCCGCGAAAATGGCACCGATGTCGATCTCAGCTTCATGTGAGCTTCCATCTTTCGACTGCCACGTCACCTTCGCGGGCGGCGGGAAGTTCCGGATACCCCCATGGCCGCCGCTCCAGTTGTCCAGATAGCCAGGGCCGTACTTCGAGTCAGGGGGCGAGACCTTCGGATCGCCGTGATGAACCTCGTCGTAGACGATCAGGCAGCTTTGCGTGTCGTAGCAGCGCGCACTGAACCCGTGCTTCTCAAACCGCAACGGCCATGCTGGCGGCTTGTAGTTCATCTCCGCTGCCTTGGCCGGATCGCCCGCCGATGCCAGCTCGCCACTCGTCAGCACCGGCGTTTCCGGATACGTAAACCGCGCGTGTGCCATCGGTGCATTCTCCTGAATCTTTGTAGAGGGAGGCGCAGCGCCTCCGGTGCTGGCACAGGCCGCCAGCGCGAGGCTGACGGCAGCAGCCATGTGCTTGGGGATCTTAGGCATCGAACGCCCCTCATCGTATTCCATCGCGCTCCTCTGTCTTCCCTGGAGCGGGACCGGAAGCCCGCGTTGGAATCGACGGTAGCACAGGTTTCTGACGAGATCATTGAGGTCAGAAAACGCAGGCACATGACGACACATCGGGTCGGAAGTGCAATCATTCTCCGCAAACATCTACCGCGACTACTCCATACCCATGAGCTTTCACACGACTTTGCAGATCGCGCAGACCGGCGACGTCAGCGTTGAATTCGAGTCATTGAGTGCACAACTCGAAATCCTTCTGCAGCGCGACGGCATTCATCGCGATCTGCTGACGGACCTGCATGACGCGTTCGAGCAGGGCGAGGCAATCTGCTGGGTGCATGCCGCCTATCTCTTTCAACTGATCTCCGAGATAGCACCGCTTACCGCACCAGGATCACTCGAGATCCGGTGCCTTGGTGAAGAGTTCCGCCACACCTGGATCATGAGCGTTGCCGCCGGGCGCATCGAGTTCAGTGCGGGGCCCTGGGAATACGATTGACCTGCCCCGACATCGCTGCCCCGACCAGATCAGCCTTCCGTCACCGCCAACGCCGGACTGTCCAGCGTCGGCAACACCGGCTTGCGCTTGGGCACCTTCGGTAACCCCCCGGGCGGTAACGCCCCCAGCGTGCGCCGGATGCCGATATTGATGGCATCCAGGTCGCGTGCCAGCTGCGCATCGTGATGCGGATCACGCTTTTTCAGCGGCCTGGGTCGGTAAGCATTGACGTCGTCTTCCATTGCGCGTCTCCCGTCTTCCTTGGTGCCGGGCCGGACTGCCCGGATCTGTCGCGGACGTTAGCACAGGTTCCCGGCCCTTACAGCGCCCCCCCTGGGACAGACGACAGCCGCCCGGAAGTGCGCCATGATACGAATATGGACCCAACCCGCGAAGGAATGCTTATGCCCGTCTGGCTTCGTGCAGCGGCGATGGTGCTGGTGGCTTCGGCCACAGCGTATGCGGCACCCGACCCGACCGGGGGGGTGCTGGTACAGCCGGATGGCACAGAATGCCTCGATACCCGGGACAGCGGTGCAATACCGCTTGTGCTTTCCCATCGCGCTGAAGAGCGCACGGCGTTTCCTCTTGCGGTCGCTGCGGGGCCTCCATACCGCCTCCATCCTTACTCGTTTTCCATCGAGTTCGTATCGCCAACCCAGTACGAAAAGGTGACGACCGTGCTTGAACACTTTCGTCAGCCCGATCAGGACGTGACCTTCGAAACGGGTGACCGGTTGCCCGTCCTGGCTTATGCGACCCAGTGGCCGCTGCCCGGATACGCCGGCAAGGTCCGTGCAAGAGTGAGGGACGGAGCGGGCAGATGGCATAGCTCTGAAGAACTTTCGGTCTGCCCCCCCAGGCACGGTCAATCAGGTCGCGCGTGAAGCACTTTCCGCAGTGCAGGGCCGCCTCCGGCGCGTGGCAGGCCCCGCGCCGGAGGCGGCTACACCGCCTCCGTTACGCCTCAGCGTAAGCCGGATAATCGATATACCCTTCCGCGCCACCGCCATAGAACGACTCGCGCT
>NZ_RHPP01000122.1 GCF_003935715.1 Stenotrophomonas sp. 278
CAGGCTGACCGGGGCGTCGCCGGCGGCGGCCGGGGTCGGCGCGGTGCCGCCCAGTTCCTTCAGCGCCTGGGTGAAGCCATAGCGCAGGTACAGCTCGCTCAGCGCCGGCACGTCCGGCTCGCGCAGGCCCAGCTGCTGCGGGCCGGCGTCCAGTTCCACGTTGGTGCGGATGGTGACCAGGTCACGGTTGAGCGGCAGGCGCTCCAGCGCGGCGCGCAGGTTCTCGCCGATCTTGCCCTTCATGGTCGGCGCGGCGGCCATCACCCCGTCCAGGGTCTGGTACTCGGCCAGCCACTTGGCGGCGGTCTTGGGGCCGCACTTCTCCACCCCGGGCACGTTGTCCACGGTGTCGCCCATCAGTGCCAGCAGGTCGATGATCTGGTCGGCGCGCACGCCGAATTTGTCCATCACCGCCGCATCCGAGTCCATGCGGCTGCCGGTCATGGTGTTGACCAGTTCGATGCCGGGGCGAACCAGCTGTGCGAAGTCCTTGTCGCCGGTCGAGATGGTCACCTGCAGGCCCTGTTGCTGGCCCTGCAGGGCCAGGGTGCCGATCACATCGTCGGCCTCCACGCCCGGCACCCGCAGGATGGTCAGACCCAGCGCCTCGACGATGCGGCACATCGGTTCCACCTGCGGGCGCAGGTCGTCGGGCATCGGCGGGCGGTTGGCCTTGTAGTCGGCGTACAGGTCGTCGCGGAAGGTCTTGCCGGGCGCATCGACCACGAACGCCACGTATTCAGGACGCTCCTTCAAGGTCGCGCGCAGCATGTTGACCACGCCGAACAGCGCGCCGGTCGGTTCACCGGCGGCGTTGGACAGTGGCGGGAGCGCATGGAACGCGCGGTACAGGTAACTGGACCCGTCAATCAGGACTAATCTGCTCATGCGACGATTCTACGCACCCGGCCATGTACATTCGCGGCACCGGCGTCACAAGGCATGGGGCATAATCAGGGTTCCCCGCCTCTGGAGCCTGTGCCGATGAAGATCCTGCTGCTGGCCGCCGTGCTTGCACTGGCTGGATGTGCCTCCACCGGCGGTGGCGGAATGCCCCCGGTCGATGTCAGTGGCGCGGATGTCTCCAGGCGCTCCCTCGACAATGGCGACACCATCGAGGAATACCGGGTGAGCGGCCAGCTGCGCATGGTCAAGGTCACCCCGGCACGTGGCGCACCCTATTACATGTACGACGGCAACGGCGACGGCAAGCTGGACAGCAACCGCGACGGCGTCTCGCCGGTGTACTGGAAGCTTTACAGCTGGTGAGGGCGGTCCGCAGTACGTAATGAATACCCCGGAACGTCGCAAGCCGCTTGACCCCGCCCTTCTGCGCGAAGGGCTGACCCCCGAACAGCTGAAAGCCGTGGAAACGCTCGAGTATTTCGGCTGGTCGCTGCGCTTCGTGCGCCGGCCGCTGTTCCGCGACCCGGTTCCGGTGCTGTATGACAGCACCGGCAGCAAGTACTTGGTGTTGAACGCCGACGGTACGCTGGACGAGTCGCAGACGCTCAAGATCCGTCCGTGATGCGGTTCCCCCCGTAGAGCGGGGCTCTGCCCCGCTTGCCGGGCAAAGCCCGGCACTACAGTCAGCGAATGACCAGCACCGGAATCGTGCTGCGCGCCAGCACCTCGGCGGTCTGGCTGCCCAGCAGCACCCGGGTCACGCCACGACGGCCGTGCGAGGTCATCACGATCAGGTCGCTGCTGCGCTCGGTGGCGGTGTCAATGATGCCGTCTGCGGCATAGCGATCCAGTACGTGCACCGTGTTGACGGCGATGCCCTGGGCATCCGCGGCGGCCTTGGCCGGGGTCAGGATCTCCTGCGCGCTGGTCTCGCGGTCGGCTTTGTACTCCGGGCTGTTGATGTAGCCCACGCTCCAGCCCATGGCATCGTACATGCCGACCGCCCAAGGCTCGGAGACGGTCACGATATCGACTTCCGCGCCCAGGTCCTTGGCCAGTTCCAGACCCTTGTCCAGGCCCTTGGCCGCCAGTTCCGAACCGTCGGTGGCAATGAGAATGCGCTTGTACATGGCGGGCTCCGTGCAATGAGGTGGGGACTACCATTGCACACCCGGCGTGCACGAACCGCCTTGAGCCGGATCAATTGCCCGGGCCGGTCCCTCAACGCCGATGCAGGCCGCGCCGGTTCGTGACCGCCATCACAACCAGCCCGGTGGCCGCCAGCGTCGCCCAGAACGACCAGCCCAGCGTCACCGGGGTGGCCGGTACGCAGCGCATCCGCACCAGGTCCAGGCTGCCCCCGTTGCCCAGGCAGCTGGCCGCGTGTTCGAACAGGGCCAGTACCGGTGCTGCCCAGCCGGCCGACAGCGTCAGCGCGACCAGCACAGCCAGCAGATACGGAATTCCCTTGTTCATATGCACGCTCCCAGCGGACAGCGTCCGACTCTGGGCGCGCGGCCAGGAGCGTTCAAGCGGGATGCGACGAAGCGGGGGAAACGGCGGATGGGATGGGGAATGGGGGGATGGGCCCTCCGCGCAGGGACGCGCCATGCGCGTCCGCAGCTAGCCCATCCATACCCGCCAGCCGTTGCCGGCTCGTGCCCATTCAAACTCTACCGGCAGGAATTTCTCGATCAGCCGCGCATTGCTGGTCAGATGGTCACTGATGACATGCGTGGTGAACGAACCCCCCCCCGCCAGCGCCATCGGCAACAACAACTGGTCGCTCAGATGCTCGCCCACGCAGGCTCCGCCGTCGAGGTACTGCTGGACCTCATCTGCCAGGCGTGCGCCGACCTGCTCGGCACTGATGCCGCGCTCGCCGTGGCCGGTGAATACTTCCACCTGCGCGCCATGACGCACGCGCACCTGGGCCACGTTGCCCGGGCCCAGCGCCGGGCGCAGCGACTGCACGTGGCGCGGATGCGGGTCCACGCCCAGTCGATCGGCCAGCACCTGCAGCTCGCGCAGGCCGATGCTGCCGGACAGCCCCGACATCAGCACGCCCGCTTCGACGCTCAGTGGATTGCCACGGCTTTCCAGCACGCACGGCTGCAACGAGGCACAGGGGTTCACCTGCACCTTGAAGCGGCCACCGCCGGCCGGATAGAACCCATGCTGGTGCAGCGCGAACGTGGACTGCACGCCCATCTGCGCCAGCGCCGGCAGATAGCTTTCGGCAATGAAGTCCGCGCTGGGGGCCATCGGGTTGTGGGTGCCGCCTTCCAGCAGCAGCGTGGACGGCACCGCCGCCTGCCACAACGCCGGCAGCACGGTCTGCAGCACCAGCGTGGCCGAGCCGGCGCTGCCGGTGGCGAAGTGGTAGTCACCGCCACGCACCGCGCCGGGCTCGAAGCGCAGCGCGGTCGCGCCCAACGCAGCACCGTGGACCCGCGCCTGGCCAACGCTGGCCGCCGCAGTCACTGCGGTCAGATGCTGGCGCATCAGGCCCGGGCGGCGGCGACCGCCGCGGATGTTGCTCATGCTGAAGCCAATACCGGTGCACAGGCTCAGCGTCAGCGCCGAGCGCAGCAGCTGGCCGCCGCCCTCGGTGCCGTCCAGTTCAATCATCTCCATGTCGTGGTTCCTCCTGCCTGTTGCCGTGCGCGGCGCAGTGTCCGCCGCGCACGTGTTGCTTCATCCCTTCACACACACCACCTGACGCAGCGTGTGCACGATTTCCACCAGGTCGCGCTGTGCCTCCATCACCGCCTCAATCGGCTTGTAGGCTGCGGGCGACTCGTCCACCACCTCCGCGTCCTTGCGGCATTCCACGTGCGCGGTGGCCTTGGCGTGCTCGTCAACGGTGATCAGCTTGCGCGCCTGGGTACGGCTCATGACACGCCCTGCGCCGTGGCTGCAGCTGTTGAAGCTGTCGGCATTGCCCAGGCCACGCACGATGAAGCTCTTGGCTCCCATGCTGCCCGGAATGATGCCCAGCTCACCCTTGCGTGCGCTCACCGCGCCCTTTCGGGTCACGAACACGTCCTTGCCGAAGTGGTGCTCACGGCTGACGTAGTTGTGGTGGCAGTTCACCGCCTCGGCTGCGGCCTCGAACGGCTTGCTGATCACCTTGCGTGCCGCTTCGACCACGTGGCGCATCATGATCTCGCGGTTGAGGCGGGCGTAACGCTGCGCCCAGTCCACCGCGAACACATAGTCGCCGTAGTGTTCGCTGCCTTCCGGCAGGTACGCAAGATCCTGGTCGGGCAGGTTGATCATCCAGCGCCGCATGTCCTGCTTGGCGAGTTCGATGAAGTGGGTGCCGATGGCGTTGCCCACCCCGCGCGAGCCGGAGTGCAGCATGAACCACACACGGTCTTCCTGGTCCAGGCACACTTCCACGAAGTGATTGCCGGTACCCAGGGTGCCCAGGTGCTTGAGGTTGTTGGTGTTTTTCAGGCGCGGGTGGCGCTGGCAGATCAGCTCGAAGTCGGCCACAAGCTGCGACCAGCCTTCAATCGCCAGCTCCGGCGGCGCATTCCACGCGCCCTTGTCACGCGGCCCGACGGTACGGCCGTGCGGTACGGCTCGCTCGATCGCGCTGCGCAGCCCGGCCAGGTTGTCCGGCAGGTCGTTGGCCACCAGGGTGGTCCGTGCGGCGATCATGCCGCAGCCGATGTCCACGCCCACCGCCGCCGGCACGATCGCGCCGATGGTCGGCACCACCGAGCCCACCGTGGCGCCCTTGCCCAGGTGCACGTCAGGCATCACCGCGATCCAGCGATGGATGAAGGGCAGCCTGGCGATGTTCTGCAGCTGTTCGCGCGCGGCGTCTTCCAGCGGCACGCCGCGGGTCCACAGTTTGATCGGGGCAGCGCCCGGCTGATGGATGACGTCGTAGTTGTTGTGGGTCTGGGTGTTGCACATGGCGTGTTTCCTTCTGCCGTGAATCAAATCGGAGGCGCAGTGACGGTGCGGTCGGGGTCTGGGCCGTGCCCGGCTGGCCCCATTGCCAGCCGGGCGATCCCGCGGCGACGTCCTCTCGCCTGCAACGCGGTGCGTCCCGTCTTGCCAGGAATAGAGCAATGCCCGTGCCAACTTCTGCGGAGCGGCTGCATGAATTTGATTTTGTTGACTTTTCAGAGGAATCGAGTACCACCCGCCTCTCAGCGACCCCCACTTCGTATATCCTTTGCGCGACTTGTTTATACAGGCGTATACATGGCTAAGCGGCAGGTCGTGTTCGGCATGCTCGGCACCCAGCTCGACACCGGGTCGGGGCCCAAGCGCTGGGAAAAATGGCGACCGACGGTCGCGCTCGGCATGCACGAGGACTTCGTGCCAGACCGGGTGGAGCTGCTGCTGGACGAGCGCCGCTTCGGCAAGCTGGCCACGCAGGTCTGCGAGGACCTGGTGCAGATGGCCCCGGACCTGGAAGTGCACCGGCATGACGTGTACATGGCCGATCCCTGGGAGTTCGAGGGCGTGTATGCGTGCCTGCATGACTTGCTGGCCGCGTACCCGTTCGCGCCGGACGAGGAGGATTACTACATCCACATCACCACCGGCACGCACGTCAGCCAGATCTGCTGGTTCCTGCTGACCGAAAGCCGCCACTTTCCCGGCCGCCTGCTGCAGACCTCGCCGCCGCGCAAGCAGGACAGCGACCAGGCCGGCACCTATGCACTGATTGACCTGGATCTTTCGCGCTACGACCGCATCGCACAGCGCTTCGCCCAGCAGCAGCTGCATGATCGCGATCTGCTGAAGAGCGGCATTGCCACCCGCAACGCCGCCTTCAACCGCATGATCGAACAGATCGAGATCGTCGCCACGCGTTCGCGTGCCCCGATGCTGCTGACCGGTCCCACCGGGGCCGGCAAGAGTCACCTGGCCCGGCGCGTGTTCGACCTGAAGAAGCTCAAGCACCAGCTGCCGGGCCGCTTCGTTGAGGTGAACTGCGCCACGCTGCGGGGCGATGGCGCGATGAGCACGCTGTTCGGCCACACCAAGGGCGCGTATACCGGGGCTGCCAGCGACCGGGCGGGCCTGCTGCGCTCAGCGCATCAGGGGCTGCTGTTCCTGGACGAGATTGGTGAGCTGGGCCTGGACGAACAGGCCATGCTGCTGCGGGCGCTGGAGGACAAGCGCTTCCTGCCGGTGGGCAGCGATCGCGAGGTGGAGAGTGACTTCCAGCTGATCGCGGGTACCAACCGCGACCTGCAGGAGGCGGTGCGTGCCGGGCGGTTCCGTGAAGACTTGCTGGCACGCTTGAACCTGTGGACCTACCAGCTGCCGGGACTGGCGCAGCGGCGTGAGGACATCGAACCGAACCTGGCGTTTGAGCTGGAGCGTTTCTCACGCGAACAGCATCAGCAGGTGCGGTTCAATGCGGAGGCACGCGCGCGGTATCTAGCGTTTGCGACCGGTGCGGACGCGGCGTGGGCTGGCAACTTCCGCGATCTGGGTGCCTCGGTGATGCGGCTGGCGACACTGGCCAATGCCGGACGCATCCAGACCGAGGGCGTGGAGGAGGAGATCACGCGACTGCGGCACCAATGGTCGGGGGGTGTGGCACCTTCCGCACTGGATGCGCTACTGGGCGACGGGGTGCATGAGCTGGACCGTTTTGACCGGGTGCAGCTGGAAGACGTGGTGCGTGTGTGCGCGCAGGCGAAGTCGCTGTCTGCAGCCGGGCGCACGTTGTTTGCGGTGTCGAGGACCCAGCGCGCCAGCACCAACGATGCAGACCGGTTGCGCAAGTATCTGGCGCGGTTCGGGTTGGATTGGGAACAGGTGCGGGGCGCGCCTGGCTGAGGTGCGTCGTCACCATACGCACCCTCCCTTCGACTCGGGAACCGCGAGCACGCCCGGATCAACGAGCAACGGCAGCGGCGCGATGCATTCGGCCGGATGCGGCATCTGGCGGTCGGCCACCTGCAGGTCGAAACGCACCTGCAGGTTCATCCAGAACCACGGGGACGTGTCGAAATAGTGCGCCAGCCGCACCGCCGTGTCGGCACTGATGGCAGCGGTACCTCGTGTGATACCGGCAATGCGCGTGTGGGAAACCTGCAGCGCCTCGGCCAGGGCCCGACGGGAGATGTTGTGCGGGCGCATGAAGTCTTCGACAAGGATCTGTCCGGGGTGAAGCGGAGGGACATCACGACGCAGTGTGCACGTGATGGCGCGCGCGTCGATCAGGTAGTCCGCACCGCCGATGTCGTCATTCGCGGGTACGTCCGGCCAGTTGTTGTGCATGGCAGATCTCTCCAGTAGGTAGGGGGCCTCACCCCGGACGGGCGAGAGGACACCACCTTGCAGGAGATGCGCGGCAACGGACATAGCCAAATGCGAAAAGATGCTGTGTTTGTGCCAGAAGCGTCAACGGCAACGTGTGCGCGAGGGAGTGCTGCCCCTGCACTGATCCATCGTGGCCAGGCGGATCTCGCGCTCGAGAGTCGTGGGCGTACCTGGGGCGATGACGCCTGGGCTTCCCTGCGCGGTCAGAATGATCTGATGCCCCTGGTGCACGATCGCCATCGGCGTACCCTCACTGAAGCCGACATCGCGCAGCCACGTGCCGCGGAGCGTCATGCAGGCCGATGCGCGTTTGAGTTTCGCTTTCCTGGTAAGCGAGCGCGCCTTCTTCTTCCTGCGGCACTTCGACATCTCTCTCCTCCCTGGGTATCAAAGGAGAGAGCGTGCAATGCCGTGTGACGGAGGGACAGCTGCAATGACGCAGTTGGCACGTTGTGCCGGGCCGCCTGGTTATGCCGTGCGGACTACGCGGGCACCCTGGCACAGCGGGTAGGTCGCGACCAGTTCGGCAATGCGTTCATTCAACGTATCGAAGCTGCTGCCATAGAGGTACAACGCTGTTTCGGTCGGGCCCTGCCACCAGCTGCACACTTCGCCGACACCTTCGATGCTGGCCACGATCTTCTCGAACAGCTCGTTGGAATCGTACTGTTCGTACACCTCGTCCGGCAGATCGGTGCCGTTGAGGTACAGGCCCAGGCCTTCGGTCACGCCAAATGCTTCATCCGCCGCGCCGGCACGCTGCACCAGCGAACCCTTCGGTGCGCCCAGCTGGTCCATCAGCGCCACGATCTTGGGCAGGTCGTCGGCATTGTTCAGGGCGACTTCGATGTCGCCGTATTCGACTTCGCCGTCGTCGGTGAGCGCGGTGCCGCCGCCGGTGATCTCGCCCAGCGATGCGCCTTCCAGCAGGCCCTCGAGCGGATCCTCGAACAGCACGTGGCGATGCTCGGGCTGCAGGCGGGCGTTGAGCTTGAGGGTGACGATGAGCGGGGTGTCGGTCACGGGGGCAGTCCGGTGGTGGTCGGCAGCCATTGTACGTCGGTGGTGCTTACGGATCGTCCGACCACGCGGGGCGTGAGGGGTGTCGGCTCGGGGAGCGTGAGGGTGACGGCTCGGGGGGCGTGCGGGGCGTGCGGGGCGGATTCAATGCCCGGCCAGTCGGCGAACACCTGCTCAGCGGTTGGGCTGCGCAGGCGGTTCTGGCTGCAGAGGAAAAGGACGTTGCGGGTCACAGCACCGTCAGGTTGGCGTAGGCCATCACCAGCCACTTGCTGCCGGCTTCGGCAAATTCCACCTGCACGCGCGCGTGCGCCCCGCTGCCCTCGTAGTCGGTGACCATGCCCTCGCCGAAGCGGGCGTGGGTGACCATCGCACCGAGCTTCAGCGGCGGCGCTTCGATCGCGGCATGGCCCATGACCCGGTTGGCCCCCAGCGAGGCGGGACGGGCGACCTGCACCTTCGGCCGAACTTCGTTGAGCAGCTCGCGTGGGATCTCGCGCAGGAAACGCGAGGGCACGTTGTAGTTGTCCTGGCCATGGATGCGGCGCGACTCGGCGTAGCTCAGCACCAGTTTCTGCCGCGCGCGGGTGATGCCCACGTAGGCCAGGCGGCGCTCTTCCTCCAGCCGGCCACTCTCCTCCAGCGAGCGGGCGCTGGGGAACAGGCCGTCTTCCATGCCGGCCAGGAACACCAGCGGGAATTCCAGGCCCTTGGCCGAATGCAGGGTCATCAGCTGTACGCCCTCCTCGCCCGCCTGGGCCTGGCCTTCGCCAGCCTCCAGCGAGGCGTAGGACAGGAAGGCGACCAGCTCGCTCATGGTCTCGCCGGTCTCTTCGATGTCGTCTTCGCGGCGGGTGAAGCGCGAGGCGACCGAAATCAGTTCATCAAGGTTGTCCGAACGCGATTCGGAGTCGAGCGTGTTGCGGCTTTCCTTGGCCCAGTGATCGCGCAGACCCGAGCGCAGCAGCACGTGATCGATGCGCTCGGCCAGGGTCATTTCACCGGCTTCATGCTGCAGCTGGTTGACCAGGGTCAGGAAGCCGGCCAGCGCGTTTCGGGCACGGGCCGCCAGCTCATTGCCCTGCGCGGTCAGCATGGTGGCTTCCCACAACGAAATGGCCTGGCTGCGCGCCAGCCGGCGCACCTCGTCCAGGGTGCGGTCGCCAATGCCGCGCGTGGGGGTGTTCACGGCACGCTCGAAGGCGGCGTCGTCATCGCGGTTGGTCATCAACCGCAGGTAGGCGAGCGCGTCCTTGATTTCGGCGCGCTCGAAGAAGCGCATGCCGCCGTACACGCGGTACGGCACCTGTTCGGAGATCAGCGCTTCTTCAAACGCGCGCGACTGCGCGTTGCTGCGGTACAGAACGGCGGCATCGGCGTAACTGCCGCCGTCGCGGACCCACTGGCGGGCACGCTCGACCACATAGCGCGCTTCATCCATTTCGTTGTACGCCGCGTACAGATCGATCGGCTCGCCGTCGCCGCTGTCGGTCCACAGTTCCTTGCCGATGCGGTCGGGATTGTGCGCGATCACGGCGTTGGCGGCGCCGAGAATGTTGGCGCTGGAGCGGTAGTTCTGCTCCAGGCGCACGGTCTGCGCGCCGGGAAAATCCTTCAGGAAGCGCTGGACGTTCTCCACCTTGGCCCCGCGCCAGCCGTAGATGGCCTGGTCGTCATCGCCCACCACGAACACGTGGCCGCTGTCGCCGGCCAGCACACGCACGAAGGCGTACTGGATGGCATTGGTGTCCTGGAATTCGTCGACCAGGATCTCGCGGAAGCGCGAGCGGTAGTGCGCCAGCAGGGCCGGGTTGTCGCGCAGCAGTTCATGCGCGCGCAGCAGCAGCTCGGCGAAATCCACCAGCCCGGCGCGGTCGCAGCGCTCCTGGTAGGCCGCATAGGCCTGGCGCATGGTCTCCAGCCAGTGATCACTGGGCTCGGGCTGGATGTGCTGCGGGCGGCGGCCTTCGTCCTTCTGCTCGTTGATCCACCAGGCAATCTGCTTGGGTGGGTACTTGCCGTCGTCGATCTCCAGCTGCTGCACGACGCGCTTGACCAGCCGCAGCTGGTCATCCGAATCCAGTACCTGGAAGCTGTCGGGCAGCTTGGCTTCGGCGAAGTGCAGACGCAGCAGGCGGTGCGCCAGCCCGTGGAAGGTGCCGATCCACATGCCGCGGCTGCCATGCGGCAACTGCGCGTCGATGCGGTGGCGCATTTCGCCGGCGGCCTTGTTGGTGAACGTGACCGCGAAAATGCCATGCGTGGGCACGCCGAAGACTTCATGCAGCCAGGCGATGCGGTGGGTCAGTACGCGGGTCTTGCCGGAACCGGCACCGGCCAACACCAGATGGTGGCCGGGCGGGGCGGACACGGCCTCGCGCTGGGCGGGGTTGAGCCCGTCGAGCAGGTGGGAGACATCCATGCCGCCATTTTACCCCGGTCGGTGACGCACCGGGGCAGCACATGCAACGGGTTCAGGCAATCGCGACGCGCGAGGCCTGTTGCGCCTGCACCCGCAGTTCCGGAATCGCCAGGCTTTCCCAAAGGGTGCCGATACGCAGGCTGCCGACCAGCCACAGGCCGGGCTGCGGCGCACCGTGGGTATCGTGCAGCTGGCCGGTGTCCGGGTCGGCATCCAGCCCCAGTCCATGCGGGCCGGGGCGCGCAAAGCCATCGCCCAGCAGCTGCTGCAGCAGCGGATTGCGCAGGCCCAGCGCCCGGGTTTCCACCCCGGTGGCGTTGATCAATGCGCCCACATTGAAGGGCGGCGTGCCACGCCCATGCACCTGAAGATTGGCGTCCTGCACCAGCACGGCATCCAGCCGCGCGCGATGGCGCTGCAGCCGGCCGCTCTGCTCCGCCGCCGTCAGCTGCTCATGCACGGATTCGGCGATGCGATGACGATGCACATCCCAATAGCGCACCACGTGGCGCAGGAAACGGCGCTGGTCGGCCTCATCCAGGCTGCGCCACAGCGCCTGCCCGAGCGGCCGGATGCGGTCCATGACGGCCTGCCACGGCAAGCCCTGCGCCTCCGCGGCACGCACGTGCGCACGCAACCGGCGCATGCGCGCGCGCAGGCTCCCGTGCAGCAGTGGCTGCGGATCGAAGTCCGCGCTACCGCCATGTGCATGCGGCAATGGCAGCAGCGCATGCCGCGAAAGCACATGAATGCGGCCGCGATGGCCGGCCGACAGCAGCGAAACCACACAGTCGGCCATGCTCAGGCCGGTGCCGATAATGGCGAGATCCTGATCGCCGGCGAGCATTCGCACACCGTCGTAGTCCCAGGCGTCCACGACCTTGCCGGGCGGCAAGGCATTGCCTTCGGGCAATGGCAGCGGACGCATGCTGTTGCCGCAGGCCAGTACCACCTGGGCCGCCTGCCAGTTTTCGCCTGCCGCCTGCTGCAGCAGGTGCCCGCCGGACTGCGGCTGCAGGGAGATGACGGCATCGTGGACGACCTGCAGAGTACCGGCGCTGGCGGCTTCCGCCTCGGTCAGGCGCTGCTGCAGATAGTCCGCGTATTCCAGGCGTGGCACATACTGCTCGGCCAGCGTGGCATCGGCCGCTTCACGACGCGCGAGGAGATGATCGAGAAAATCCGTGGGCTGCTCGGGAAACCCGCTCATCTTGCCGGCGGGCACGTTGAGCAGGTGCTCGGGCCACGGTGTGGCGTAGGCGATGCCCTGGGCCACGCCGGACGCAGGCTCGAACAGGGCGATGCGCTGGCCGGGTGCTGCCGCGCGCAGCGCGTTGATCGCGGTAAGCACGCCGGCTGCACCGCCGCCGATGATGGCCAGGTCCACCTGGCAGGAAGGCTGGATTTCCGTCATGGCGGCATTGTAGGCCATGCGCGGCGGCAGTCCCTGACTGCCGGCTGCGCTACATCAGCGCATCGGCGAGGCGTGCGATGCCTTCGCGTGAACGCTTCCATGCAGGGCGCTCACGCCAGGTGCGCAGGTCCAGCTGGGTGGCATGTTCGAGGTAGTTGTCCTCGATGTGGACCAGCTGCCGGACCAGGCGTGTGTCGTAGCAGAGCAGGCCGATTTCGGCATTCAGCGCGAACGAACGGATGTCAAGGTTGATCGAACCAAGCAGGGCGATGTCGTCGTCCACGGTGAGATGCTTGGCGTGCAGGAAATGCGGTTTGTACAACGCAATGCGCACGCCGCAGCGCAGCAGTTCATCGTAATACGCTTCCTGCGCCCAGGCGGTGAGGCGCTGGTTGTTGCTGGCCGACAGGATCAGCTGCACCTTGACGCCTGAGAGCGCGGCAATGCGCAGCGCGCTGAGGGTAGCTTCGTCGGGGACGAAGTACGGGGTGACCAGGACGATGCGGCGACGGGCCAGATGGATCAGCGCGTTCACCGCGTCGCGTGCATTGCTGTACGGGTACGCGGGGCCGCTGGGCAGCAGCTGGGTCGGCATGTCGGCGGCGCAGACCGGCACGCTGGCCATCACATCAAGTCGCTGTCCGGTTTCGATGTACCAGTCGCTGGCGAACACGGCTTCAAGGTGGGCGACGGCGGGTCCGCGCACGCGGGCAACCAGTTCACGATTGGAGAAGCCGGGCACGAAGCCGGCCTGGGCCAGGTTCTGCGAGCCAACGTAGGCGACCTTGTTGTCGATGACCGCGATCTTGCGGTGATTGCGCAGGTCCATGCGTCCGCTGCGCCGCCAGCGCAGGCCACCGGGCAGCATGGCGCGCACGTCCACGCCCACGGCCTGCAGGCGAT
>NZ_RHPP01000123.1 GCF_003935715.1 Stenotrophomonas sp. 278
ACATCATCATAATTGGCAGACATTCAGTAAGTTCCAGAGCTGCTGTGTACGCGGCTAGTGCGCGCTTGATTACCCGCAAAACGCATGACCCAGGAGGACCCATCGACCGGCGCTCGTTCAGGTTTGACGTTCAGCCTCGAAGGCGCGACCGAACTGAATCGACGCGACCGCGTTTCCATTGCTCCCCGGGGGGAAGGGGCGCGGTCAGGGCTCGCCATCGCGGCAGACCTCCAGCTGCAGAGAAGATTGCCTCTGCTGCACAGATTCCAGCGCCGCCCAGGCGCGCTCACGTTCGGCCAGGGCGGCGTCACCGACCGGGCCTTGCTCGGCCCCGGAGAGCAACTGCTCGATCCGTTCAATCTCACGACGCGCCGCTGCGCTGACGATCCGCTTGCCGTGTGCACGTGGTGCCCGGGGTGCGCGGTAGGTGACCATGTCATGCCCGCGCCCTGCTCTTCTTCAAGGCACGACGCAGGTTGCGCTCGATGCGGTGGCACATGGAGCGCAGATCCTGCAGGGCATCAAGCATGCGGTCGGCTTCTTCCAGGGTGACCTTGTCGTCCTGCAGCACGTCCAGGGCCACAGCCGACAGCTGTCCGCAGAACTTGGAAACATGCAGCAGCTTGTCGCGGATCGCCGCAATCTCATCGGCCACGGCATCCGGTGCCACGGGCACGTGGTCGATGGTCAGGTTGAACTGGGCGGCCAGGGACAGGATCCAGTCGGTGGCCACCGACGTGCCGGCTGCCTGCTCGACCATCCAGTCCGTGAGCATCTCCATCATCTCCATCGAGAGCGATTCGCCCTCCAGGCCGCGCAGCTTCTTGCGCAGGGACTCACCCTTGATGGCGGCACCCCGACGCTTGGTCAGATAGGCAGCGGCGGCGTTGACGCTTCCAGGCATGCGCGAGACCGCGTTGTAGGCTGCATCGCGCCAGTAGATGTCGGACCGGGCACAGGTCATGCGGCTATCCCCTGAGAAGCGCAGAGTTTCATCGTTCCTCTCGCGCCCCATGTCGCTGCACGATTGGAAGCATGAGCGAACTGATTGGATTCGAGCGACAAATGCGATTTACCGCGATTCGCGCCTACTGCGCGACGAACGGGATAGGAGGCGTGGAGGCGGTGCTCTTCGCTCCGCTTGTGTCTCCGACACAGCGCGGAGCGCGGAGTTCCAAGCTGAAGCTGATAAGACGGGACGGTCATGCCGCATCCACCCCGACGATACGATCTGCATCTGGATCCGAAGGTTGATCGGGCGCACAGGTCAGTCCGCTAGTGCCCAACAGATTGAGCACATGCGGCACTGCCGGCACACTGGCCTCTTCCGGCCAAGCCGCGACATCTTCCGTTGGGAGACCCAGCACCTTTGCCAGGTGCGCGTCGCTGCTCAAGCCCAGCCGGGCGCGCAGTGCTCGCTTGCTCATCCTGCTGTCGACCAGTGCGCTGATGGGCTGCCGGACTTGCTGCCTCCCGGCGGCGAACTGCTCAGGCGTCATCGCCGCCAGCTTGAAGGCTGCGTCAGCACGGGGGGACCGTGTCCGTCCAGCCCGTATTTCTCTGACAGCGTTAGGCGTGACGCCCATTCCGACTGCCAACAGATCAACTGTCGCGCCGGCCTTTAGTAACCCTTCGATGTGGGATTTCCAGTCCATGGACCGGCAAGCTACAGAATTCTGCAATTCTCGTCAACAGCATTCTGTTACAGGGTTCTGTGACCATTCGTCCATGGAGACCATTGGCACCCGCGTACGCCGAGAGCGCGAATTACAGAACATGGACCGCCGCGAGCTGGCGGCTAAGAGCGGTGTGGGGTATAGCACCCTCTCCGAGCTGGAGCGCGGCGGCATGCAGACGAGTACCAAGCTGCGCGTCATTGCAGATGCCCTTGGAGTTTCGCAGCAATGGTTGGAAACAGGCAAAGGTCCCAAAAGCGCAACGCCGATAGGACCGGTCTCATCAATCTTAGAGACTGAGACCCTTCCCGGATATGTTCGCTTCGACTTGTTCGAAGGGGGTGCCGGAATGGGGGTGGGGTTGGTGAATCAGGACTTCCCTGAGGTCGTGCGCACCATCGAGATCGCGGAATGGGAAGTCCGCAAAAAGCTCGGCTACCTGCCAGCACCCGGCCGCATCCAGATCATCACTGGGCGCGGCCCATCGATGCGCCCCAAGCTAGAAGACGGCGACATTGTGTGGATAGATACGACCTGTGATTACTTCGACGGCGACGACTACTACCTGATCAACATCGGCGGCGAAACGCAGATCAAGATGTTGCAGCGGCGTGGCGATGGCATGTATGTGGTAAGCATCAACCCGGACTTCCCAACCTATCGGGCAGACGAAGGTGAAGTGTCCATCCTGGGTAAAGCGTTAATGCACGCGGGACTTCGCCGCTTCTAGAGCCACACCCTCAGCATCAGTCAGTAACTGAACAAGACTGACTTGGTTCAGCCTGGATGCTAAAATTACAGAATACTGTTGACATGCAATTACAGGATTCTGTAGTTTACGCCCGTCGCCCCAGTAACCGCCCATCCGGGCCGGGGCACGGAGACTCATGGCTTACCTCACCATCAGCGCTGTTGGCGTTCCGGTGGCAGACGCCCGCCCGAGCAACGGCACCATCGTAGTTCGAATCGGCACGCCTGGCGAAGGCCTGCTGTCCCTTTCAGCTCAAGAAGCCTTCGCGCTGGCGCGCGGGCTTATCTCTGCAGCCGTCTCGGTCAACTCCCCGGAAGGGGCGACCGTCGCCGCGGCGGCTGACATCAACGGAGGCACGGTTGTCCTGTCCGTCGGCGGGGAACCAATCCTCAAGCTGCCCGTTGAGACGTGGACCCAGCTCTCCATTGAGGGCTCCGACGCAGCAATGGCACTGCAGGGCGACAGACTCAGGGCGCATTTGCGCTCACTGAGCCTGCAGCTGGGCAACTCCGACTTGGTGGGGGCATGAACATGGCGCAGGCATTCAATCACAGCAGCCAGACGCATCTGCCGTACCCCAACACTTTCTGCCCGAACGTGGACGAGCTCGAGCGCCACATCATCCTGGTGTGGGGCGAGCTCTGCGCGGCGTCCATTGCCAAAAGCTCGTGGATGCAGGAGCTACTGACAGCACAACTGCACGACCTGGGGGTGCTCAGGTACCAAGCGCAACAGCGCGAAGGAAGTGCGCCATGAAGGCCCGCATGCGAACCGCGTGGGCAGTGCTGGCGCTTGTAGCCGCCGTCGTAGTCCCTCTCCGGATCACAGATATCCATCAGGCGTACGAAGCCCGCCAAGCCAAGGCGCTTGTCGCTTCCGTGCCGGCCAACAGGTGATTGCCATGCAGACCGCCCGCCCTACCCCGCCCGACATTCCGCTCTGCCGCCCCGGGCATCGGCCGCAGATCGTGACAACCACTGGCGCTCCCCTAGGGCACCAGCTCGGAGCACCGTGCCCGCCGCTGATTCACTTCGAGTGCCACCAGTGCCAGCTGGCCACTGTCCCAAGCGCTTCTCTCGCGATTGCCGAGCTGCGCTGGACCGACCCGGGCCTGCGCGATGAGCTCATTGCGATCTCCCACCTAGCTCGGGCGCGCGCGAGCGTCCTGGCGCGGATGCCTTCTAAGAATGCTGCCTGACTTGGAGAACGAGATGGCCGCAGAACTAAAGCCTATGGAACGCGCAGCATTGATCGTGGCCCGTGGCTCCAGCAACAGCACCCTCAAGCGAACCCGTGGCGGATTCTGCTCCTCCAAGCAGCCATCGCGCATCTTCAGCCGCCGCGTGATGAACTGGCTCTACGAGCGTGCGCTTCTTGATTTCGACGACCCGGACTGCCCCGGAAAGGCCACCCTCACTGCGCGAGGCGAAGCTGAGGCGGATGCGTTGGTCGCACAAGGGCTGACCAAGGCGGGCTTGGCATGAATCCTTCTCCACTGCCAATCGAAAAGACATTCGCCACCGGTTCCCAAGGCACCACTCTGGTTCTGATGATCTGCGCAGGCTGGTTGTGGGCTGGGCTGTATGCGAGCCCGCATAGCAGTTCGCCAGTGGAAGTTGCAGCGTCGGCTCGGCTCACTGCCAAGGCCGGACGCAGAACGCTGACCTTGGGCGGCCACAGCTTCGCAGTCTCGAACGCATCACTTCACGCCATCCGCCGTTGGCTGGATCGGAACCGCGTGCGCGTGCGTGTTACACCGGACGCTGCAACGAGGAAGGCGGCATGACTCGCTGCAAGTCGTCAGGGCTTACGCGGAAGCCCCTCAATATGTCGTTCGGCTGCGGTCACGCCGAGCTGAAACCCATCGCCCTTGCTAGTGATCATGCGCACCTTTGGGATGGAAACGGCATGCCCATCCACCTGGAGGCTGTAGTCAAAGAGCCCGTCGCCGATTTGGATCACTGTAACGACGAACGTATGCCCGTTAATGACGCCACGGAGAGTCTTGCGCGAGGAATCGGCAGGCATCGAGATGGCTGTCTGAATGGGCAGCCACACTTTACAGATGAATTTGTTCAGCGGGAAGTCTCATCTCCACGTCGTTGTTTCGCGTGGAAATCGCCACTGCCGGTGAAGGGCATTTCCTCACCGGCCGATGGCCCGCCTTGCGAGGGAATCATCGGGGTCCAGCTGGCTGGCAATTTCTCTCGCGGCGTCCAGGGCCGCACATCGAGCAGCCTGCTGGCTGGCGAAATCACCTTCCAAGTGGATCGATTCGAGAGCTCGTCGCTCACCTTGAGCGTGGACCACGGCTGCTGCGTACCATCGCCCGGGGCGATCCACGCACTCGCCTACAAGCGTTACCAACCGAAAGCTGCCTTCCCAATCTTCCATACCACTTCTTCCAAAAAACGTATGGAAGAAGCTATAGAAGCGCTCTTTGCGACCGCGTCAATGCTGTCTATCACCACCGCCACCTTCCCTAACGAGTTCAGCATGGGAAGGCTGGGTCCGTGCACTTCAGCGAAAGCGGAGCACGCGTCCGGGCCGTACTTGCGCCAGAGCAGCCCTGCTCTCTATCAAATCCCGCGCCACCTGCTCGGCCGACTCCAAAGCAGCTTGGCAAGAAGACTCATCGGGCATGGGTCGTTCAGATCTTCCGATCCCCTCTACAGCAACAGACAGCACGCGCCATTGGTTAGCACCGCCGCGCCACAAGTGGATCGTGTAACCCCTTCCATCCACAGACAAGTCAACGCTGTGAAACGATTCTGGAGCAACAGCTACTGCCATCTTTCGTACCCCGACTGCACTCAGTTCGATACTGCCTTGAGTTCATTGTGGCCACAAGGGCGAAAGAGCGCGTCAAAGTCTTCCCGTGCCATCAATCAGCGTGTCGGCCCAGATTCGCGCTTCGATAGCACCCTCGTTTATGGCTTGAATGATGCTTTCGAAAGGTCCGAACTCTTGAACTTGCGTTTTCAAGTCTGCCTCTTCCGGCCACGTCAGGACAACGGTGGCCAGAAAGCCCCCGGCTACCGGGTCCACGACCAGGTGCAGCTCAAGTCCTCTATGCATCATGCGCATGTTGCGCATCCTCGGCCCAGCCAGCGGTTGAAAGTGGGCTGTTATGCGAATGCTATGCGGCACTCGCATACCGCCGCCTATAGCGACTTCCTGTCCGGCTCAACTGCCGGGTTCAAGCCCAAACTACCAAGCGCACTTCAACTACCTGTCGATCTGCTCAACCGCGAAACCAACACCGATGTCCAAGGCCTGCTGGAGAGTGGAAGCATCCGGCAAGTCCAGTCGATCAAACGCCGGCCGTCCCACAATGCTGACGGAATGAACGAATGCGCGCCCACCCGTCGGTTGCCACGCCTCCACAGAGAAAGCGACGCCGAACAACGAGCAATCTATGTATTCCTTCAGTATGAAACGACCGCTCATCCCACGAATCCCATGTGGCGCATAGGCGGGATCGTGTTCCTGGCGCAGCAGGCTGTCAATGCAGTGAAGCGGTGTCAGGATCGCCGTAGCACCGGCCAATTCTTAACGATTCATCTTTGGATCCGAGGGCTTCGCCCCGGCGGACGCAATGATCTCATTGGCAACAAGCTCCCCTTGCTGGAGGGCCGCAAGGCAAGAGCCGGCATGGAAATCGATATGCCCCACAACTGCCACATTGTGGACCTGGACCTTCTGAAGCCTCCAACTCGTGTCGCTCTCTCGTACAAGCTCACACGTGTAGGAGTACCGACCAATGGAAAGCGTGACTCTTCGCAGACCCATACGTCGCTCCGCCGCTGCCTACAGGCCGAGTCTGCTCCCGTAAGCGAAACTGCTCAAGGGGGTGTTCTTCCGATCCCCATCCACTCGAGCGCGGTGCATGGGTCAAATGTGGCTAAGGACTTCTACAGGCCGCCCCTGCAGAATCGCTGCGACGATGCGCCAGCGGCCTCAAGGGTCACCTTTGATCCCGACACAGATGGCATCCATGCGCTTGGCGCGCCGCACGGCCAACTGTCAGGCGCTGGCCGCGCCAGCGTTGAGGGAGCTGACGTAAGAGCCTCCAAGCCGCTCAGCTTCCTCCTCGGCCTCTACCATGCTCTTGCTCCGCGCGGCCACTTCAAGGGTTCGCAGGTGCGTGCTGTCCGACCGGAAAATATGTACGACGCCCCGCCAATACCAGCCGTAATGGACTGCGGATACAACCATCCCGTAGGAGTTCAATTCTGTTCTGGAAGGCATTTGACTGACCCAGCTTCTTCGTCTTCGATAGTGCCAATACGTCGCCGCACCGTCGCTCACGCATTCTCACGCTACCTGATAGCTCGCTTCGCGTGCTCGCAGTTCGGTGAGCCGAGCAATCGCCCAACGCAGACCAGCATCGAGCGCATCCACCAAACTCTCGTGCTGCCCACACTGGGGTTGGTCAACCACAGGACGTTCCCCAACTTCCACGTAGCACACGACGGCCTTTCCCCCCTCCGGCTGACAGGCCTCAACAAAAATGTCGTGGCCGTAGCAGGTCGTTCCCAGCGAATCAAACTTCAATTCTTGAGCCATTTCACCCTCCCCCATGCGCCTAGGATCGTCAAGGCAAACCACCCCACCGTCAACAGGGAAGCCAGCTCATCTAGATACCAAGGTTGGGTTGCCCTCGGCTGGCACCGGATGCCCGGCACTCTCGTCAAAAATTCAGCCGAAAGCAGCAAAGACTTGCACGGCGGTAGGACATTCGGGGAACTGTCGCCATGCATTTGATGACGCCGCAGCGGTGGCTGGAGACCTACTTCGACCAGTCCAGCCGTCCCACCATGCCCCAGCTGCACAGATGGCTGAGGGACGGGAAGGTCCCCGGGAAGAAGGTAGGCGGCACATGGTTCATCGACGCACACGCTTGGCTGGCTGACGGCGATGACCTCATTGCCCGTGTATTGGAAGCAGGATAAGAAATGACACCACGGAAGCGCAGCGCTGGCCGCCAGGGCTGGCCCGACAATCTGTACCCGAACCGGGACGGGTTCAAGTACCGCCACCCGATCACTCGCCGCGAGACATTCATGGGGCGCGATAAGGTGAAGGCCTTCGCCGCGGCCAAGAAGCTCAACGCCATGCTGATGCCGGGCAACGACTTGGTGGGCCGGGTAGTGGGTTCGCGCGAGACCGTCGCCGATGCAATCGCGGTGTTCCGTCGCGACGACGTCCCTGCGCGCGGCTGGGCACCCAAAACCGCTGAGGTTTACGAAAGCGTCATCCGGCGAATTGAGACCGGCTTGGGGAGCCGCCCGGTGGAAGAAATTACGGTGAAGGACTGCGCGGAGTTCATTCGTGCAGTGACCGAGTCCGATCGCGCTAGGCAACAGTTCCGCTTGGTGCTGGGGTGGATCATGGCATGCGCATTACAGGAAGGCTGGATCGACACCAACCCGGTGCTAGCTACCCGTAGGTTTCAACATGAGCGTAAACGGGCACGGCTCACCAAGGAGATGTACGCCGCGATATGGCAGAAGGCGGATCCGTGGCTCCGCCTAGCCATGGACATATCGCTAGTCACACTGCTCCGACGCGACGACGTGGTTTCGTTGAAGTTCACCGACGTGCGCGATGGCGCGCTTTGGGTCATCCCACAGAAGACCGAAGGAAGCAGCTTGGTGAAGTTAAAGATACGCATAGGGGATCAGCTGGGAGGCCTGCTGGCGCAGGCGCGCGATAGTGTGCTTTCGCCCTACATCATCCACCGACTGCCGGAAAAGGCTCGGCCCTCAAACATGCGCGCATTTGCTCGCCAGCATCATACTCAGGTAATGCCAGAGCAGTTGACTAGGGCGTTTCAGGACGCTCGCGAGGCGGCCGACATTGGTGGAGAGCACCCGCCCAGCTTCCATGAGATTCGTAGCCTGGGAGGCGCTCTACTCAGCGAGGCGGGCTGGCAAATCGAGCAGGTCCAGGGTCTGATGGGCCACTCCTCTGCCAGCATGACTGAACACTACCTCGAAGGACATGATACCCCATGGCAGGACGTCCAACCCGGCAACATGTTGGTGCGATAAGTACTATGCCGTTGACTTTGCTAGCAGTCCATCCATTAAGGTGGAGCACGCGGCAGCGTCTACCTTCGATCTCGTCCGGGCACCAGAGGACCGACCTCATTCTCGACCTCTTTATGACTTCCGTTCTCCAAGGGCGAGGCAAGGACCTCGTCAAGCAACGCGTCAAATCTTCGCCCGCGCTCTCCTCCGGACATCTCGAAATCAGTCGGCCAAAGCACAACTTCGCCAGAAAAAACATCGTTCTCGGATGTTGCCGAAAGTCGAAGGCTTCCACTAGATGCGTCTTCTGGAGACAAACGAAACGACGCGTATGAAACGCGACTCCCGTTAACGGTGTCCCACACGACGCCTTGGAAGGCTCCTGTAAGACCAACCTTCCCATCCATCATAACCCTCGACCAAGGAGCTAGGGCATGTTTCGCCATGTATTCCGAGCGAATTTCCCCCTGGTACTCGCCGTGGCCGAGGTACTCGATATCCAACTGTACTTCCCCCACATCGGGAACACGAGTGCCGTCGCTAACAATATTCCGACCCTTCCATGCGTTCGGATCACTTGAGAAGCGCCCGACGTACTTCTGGTAGCCGATTGCCGCATTGAGCGTAGTCTCCTTTGCCGGAGCATAATTCTCCGAGAAGGACACGATCTTGGCTGGCAGTTCGAGCACACCGACAATAGCGGCTGCCACCCAACCGGAGACCAAAATCAACCAACGGCCCCAAGTAAGCCATCCCGGGCTCTTATCAATCGATGGCGTTCGCGCCGACATCCTGTCGCCCCGTTCACCTCTATTCTTCCAGTTAGCCATGCCCTCCCCCTACCTCTGATAGCCAATGCGCCAAAGTCGGGCCGGCCTTCTAAGCGCCGCCGCGCCCACATAATAGGCTACGAGCCTTTGCCACTCGGACAGCAAAAATGGCTCAGGCTCTTGTTCCGGATGCCCGCTCTGCCTCGAAAGCGGCCATTATCAACCGCCAGGAATCATCGACTGGTCAATGGCCTGCTTCGCCCAGGACCGGAAGTTCATAGAAGCCGGTTATTGCCACAGCCTGGACGATTGACCTGAAATCAGTCACATCTGAGACTACGTGGAGGTACCAACAATTACTTGCTCAGAAATGAAACGCAAAAGCGGCACCTCACTCAGAAGTTCGCGCTCATCCTTGAAGGGCGTGTAGCGCTGCTTGTCCCCGTCTTTGCTGTGCACCAATGCGTTCCTTGTTGCGTAGATCCTCCGACCTAGAGTCCTTATAACCAATTCGTGGTCATGCGAAGTTAGATCAACTGCCGGAGCTTTTGAGAAGGCAACCTCATTTGACCGGTAATACTCAACAAGGGAAGGAGAGTATTCATTGATCCTACTAGCGAGCTCTGAGACATCAACGTACCTAGTTAGGGTCAACCTGAGCGCCTCTGACTCACTGAACGTAATTGTCTCACTCCTAATCTGAAGCGATCGCTTTATCTGGTCGATTAGCGATACCACATCCTTCTTACGCCGATACGAAAAAGCAGGATGGGTAATTTGCGACTTTACTTTATCCACCAACTCATCATTGAAGATCGATTCAAAGAAATGCTCTAGCACGTGGTAATAAGACAGGAACTGGACTGACGGACTATCGGTTGAAACGGCGAGCACGTAGTGAGCGACCAAATCCTCGTTGTACATCCTTCGCGGCGGATCAATCTCGTCAACCTTTGATCTTCGCATCCGATTGATTCGCCCGCGACTCGAAAGCTCCTCCAGAAATCGAACCTGCACCAAAGCCACATCAAGATTAAACGCGATATGGAACAAGAAGGATGACGAGAGCTGCTGAAACCTCCTCACTGAGGCCTTGCTCTTCGCACGGATTTTGAGCGTTAGGAAGCGGTATACGGACACCGCCCGCAAAATATCAAACGGACTGGAGGACTCGATTTCGATTCTCATCCGCTCAAATCGCATACCTGACAAGTAACCGAAGCCAAGGTCACGCATTTCTCTCTGCGTCTGGACGGTGGAAAGCAACCAGGTGAGGTACGCATCCGAAGCCGGAGAGAGCTCGTACTCTATTCCATCATCCTCTTCGGAAACGCAGAGCTTATCTTCTCGAAACTTCCGAAAATGATGAGGAGATTCCTCCTGTACCAATATCTCATAGGTCGTGTCAGAAACGAGAGCGGTTTCGTCGGCAATTGTGTACTTCGCAAGGTCGCTGAATACAGCGGCGAAGGCATCCACTGGCAACAACATGTCCAAGCCGAATCGCTGATTGCTAAGCGAGTAAGCTCCTAGCTCCCTAACTTCAAACGTTGCACCGAGGCTCCATGCGATCCTCTGAGCGAGGGCGTCCTCCGAAATTGGCTTCTGCACACGTCCCCCTAAGGATTATGGTCCACGAATGAAATTTGAACACCGATTTGGCGGCTCACCTGCACAAGACATACGCGGCGTCGTCCCTCAATCATGCCTTGAGAGCGAGCTGATCCAAAAGATCTCTGTATAGCGCAGATTCACCGCTGGTCCCAGGCTTGTAACGATCTGTGTTGAAGTCGCTATCCAGTAGGTTGCCAGTGGGCTCAGGCATTTGTAAAGGTCGCGACCACCCAGATTCCGCCTGTCGGCCGAAGAGCCTGGACGTCCGCATTATCGTCAGTCGAGGATGTCCTTGAACGCCATCCCGCAAACAAACTGAGCCAGATAACTCCCGGAGCTGCATACCCTCTGTGCACCCGTGACGCGGACTTGTCGACCATGTCTACAGGGTGGGAATAGGGTGAAAATAGGGTGAAAATAGGGTGATGCAACAAAAAGGGCCCGCACCGTATGGTACAAGCCCTTGATGTTCCACCAGATTTGGTCGGGACGGCCGGATTTGAACCGACGACCCTCTGCCCCCCAGGCAGATGCGCTACCAGGCTGCGCTACGCCCCGATGATGCTGGTGTTGTCCCCGCCTTGCAGCGGGCCGACGAGTATACCCGTTTTGTGAAGAAAAAGGATCAGCGGCGCAGCAGCTGCAGCACTTCTTCCAGTTCCATCCGGGTCTGCTTGATGATCTGGTTGCTCAGCGCCGACTCCTCGCGGGCACCGGCTCCTTCCAGGCGCAGGCGCGCACCACCGATGGTGTAGCCCTGCTCGTAGAGCAGGCCACGGATCTGCCGCACCATCAGCACATCATGGCGCTGGTAGTAGCGGCGGTTGCCGCGGCGCTTGGCGGGCTCCAGGCTGGGAAACTCGGTTTCCCAGTAGCGCAGCACGTGCGGCTTGACGTCGCACAGCTCACTGACTTCACCAATGGTGAAGTAGCGCTTGGCCGGTATCGGCGGAAGTTCGCGGTTACTGCCCGGATCCAGCATATGCCTCCACCCGCTCCTTGAGCTTCTGGCCCGGACGGAAGGTGACCACCGTACGGGCGGAAATCGGAATCTCTTCACCGGTCTTCGGGTTGCGGCCCGGGCGCTGGTTCTTGCGCCGCAGGTCGAAATTGCCGAAGCCGGAAAGCTTCACCTGACGTCCCTGTTCCAATGCTTCACGCAGCACATCGAAAAACGCGTCGACAAATTCCTTGGCCTCGCGCTTGTTCAGACCGACTTCGTCGAACAGCTTTTCGGCCATCTCCGCCTTGGTCAATGCCATTGCCTGCTACCCCCCATGCTTCCCGCTCATCCGCGGATCCGGGCGTGGTGTTCACGCTCCATGGCAGCCACCGCCTCGGTGACCACCGCGTCCACGTCGCGGTCCGTCAGAGTGCGCGACTTGTCCTGCAAAATCAAGCCCATAGCGAGACTCTTGAAACCGGGCTCGACGCCCTGCCCCACGTACCGGTCAAACAGGGTCACCTGACGCAGCATCGGGCCGGCGGCACGGCGCAGGGTGGCCTCCAGGTCGGCCCAGGCGGCCCCTTCCGGAACCAGGAAGGCCAGATCGCGGCGGACCGAGGGGAACCGGGACAGTTCGCTGGCGCGCGGCAGTTCGCGGGCGGCCAGCGGAGCCAGGTCCAGTTCGAAGGCGTACACGTCCACGTCGATATCCATGGCCTGGGCCAGGCGCGGGTGGATCTGGCCGATCCAGCCGATGGCCTGGCCGTCACGCAGCACCTCGGCCGAACGGGCCGGATGGCCGTACGGACGGGTCGAGGGCACGAAGGTCAGCGCGGCACCGGAGGCGGCGGCCAGCGACTCCAGGTCGCCCTTGAGGTCATGGAAATCGACTTTGCGGGTGGGAAGGCCCCACTGCTGGGGATCGGCCTCGCCGCATACGGCCACGGCCACGCGGGTAGTCTCGATCGGTGCCGGGCGGTCATCGCCGGCCTGCGGGTGGAACACCCGGCCGAGCTCGAACAGGCGCACGCGGCCCTGCTG
>NZ_RHPP01000124.1:0-4773 GCF_003935715.1 Stenotrophomonas sp. 278
CGCCCCCGACCCGTCACCCGCCCGCGCAGGCCGCTGCCCCCGCTGCCCGAACCGCTGGGCGAGCAGTTGAAGGACTACCCCGAGCACATCGAGCGCCTGCAGCTCGCCCTGCAAGGCGTAGCGGTAGCCCCACCCGCGCGCCTCCCCCGCATCGAGATGGCCCTGTGGGCGCTGGAAGACCGGGTAGGGCGGTTCATGGCCGAGGCCCAGCAGGAACTGGACGCCGCCCGCTGCAGCGGTGACGAGGAAAGGTTTGCACGCGCGCAGCAGGTCGACCAGGTGATGTCTGGCCTGCGCCTGCGCCAGCAGTGGTTAAAGGACGAAGTATTCGCCGCCTTCTTCAACGCCCTCCCATGACCCCGTAGAGCCGGGCTTGCCCGGCTGCTTTTCGCGCGAAAGGCAGCCGGGCAAGCCCGGCTCTACGAAGGTCTCCGGTAGGGTCGGTCGATAGACGACCGCCGTGGAATCCGCATCATCCGGTGACGCATGACCATTGAACGGGGGCGCGCTTGATCGCGGACTGCGGGTGCGATTATGTCGCACGCAGAAATATCTGATTACGCTGTAGGAAAAATCCGCAGCATTGTTCGGAACATTCCGAAAATTGGTTCTTCGCACTCAGAACAGTGAGCGTCCGCATAGTTTGACGTCTTGACCGGGCGTTGATCTTACGTCGAAACTCAGCACCACCTTCAGCCGCCCGCCACTTTCGGGGCGCACCGGGTACTACCGACCCGTAGAGCCACGCCCTGCGTGGCTACACCACGATCAAGCCCAGACGTACGAGCAGTCCCACCTCCAGGAAGGAGTATCGGAATGTCCCGTTCTACCCCCGTGTTACCCCATCGCTTCGCGCCGCTCGCCGTCGCTGCACTCCTCGTATCGCCAGTGGCTTCCGCGCAGGAGGTCGAGAAGAAGTGGGAGACGATCTCCGCGTACAACCAGACCCTCACCAGTGAGCGTCAGGCCCAGCAGGCCATCGAAAACAACTTCAGCATTTACCAGTTCGCCGGCCCATTCGACTGGCAGGTTGCCGGCACGCTGATTGACGGCGACAAGACCACCTACAACTATCGGATCAAGCCTGCCAAGGTGAAGATCAGCGACTGGGTCTATCGCTACAACAATCAGGAATACGCAACCGAGAAGGCGATGATCGCGGCGTTGAAGGCCGACACGCCCACTGCAGCAGGATGTCCGGCCACGGAAGTCATCCCCGGCGAGTGGGCTGGTATTCCTGGAGGCGGATTGGGCAGCGGTGCCGACGGCAGCAATACCGGCGAGTCCGCCCAATACACCACTCCGTACTACTACACGAACGCGCAGACCGGAGCTTGCGTTCTGCTGGATCCGCAAAAGTACGTCAGCCGCGTCCGCACGGTGCAATGCCCCAACACCGCGCTGATGTCGTGGCGCCCCGAGCTTCAGGCCTGCGCCATGGAACCCATGCAGGAACAGGCCGGGCAGATGATTCTCAGCTACAGCACAACACCTGTGGCCAACATGTGTTCGGTCGGCAACCCCTGCGACGCTACCACCGGTAACAAATCTCAACCGGAATCCGACTTCGACCTGGGCTGGATCCAGTTCGTGCGTCACTTCAACTCCATGACCTCCACGCCGGCCGGCGGCTTCGGTCCGAACTGGACCCACTCGCACAACCTCGTGCTGGCCATGGGCGTGGACACCAGCGGCTTCCCGCCCAGCAATCTGTTCAAGCTCGGATTGATTGAAAGCAACGGCACCCAGATCGCGTTTACCAAGATCGGCAACGATTACGAAGCTGCCAACGGCAGTGGCGACCGGGCCGTGCAGCAGGGTAGCAACTGGCTGCTGTACCGCAGCGACGAAGTGCTCACCTTCGATGGCAACGGCCGCCTGCAGCAGCGCGCCTTCGAGAACGGCACCGCGCTCAGTTACCAGCATGATGCGCAAGGGCGGCTTCTGTCGATCACGCATTCCAGTGGGCGTTCGTTGATGTTCCACTACGAAGCCGCCGCCGGCGAAGATCTCATCAGCGCACTGTCGATCAGCGGCCAGCTGGTCGCCAGTTACACGTACAACAGCAACGGCCAGGTGGCCACGGTGCAGTACCCCGGAAACACCGTGCGCGTGTACCACTACGAGAACGCCAGCTTCCCGCGTTATCTCACCGGCATCACCACCGAAGATGCGCGCCGTTTCAGCTGGTACAACTACGACGCCAAGGGCCGCGTCACCTGCAGCCGCCATTCCGGCGACTGCAGCGGCACCGATGCCGGCATCGACGGCGTGCGGCTGGAGTACACCGCTGCTGGTACGACCATCGTCACCGATGCGCTGGGCAAAGTGTCCACCTATGGGCTCAGCCCCACCGCCGGCGAAGGCTACCCGCGCAAGGTCACCGGCGTGACCGACCCGCAGGGCCCCACCAGCCGCACCTACTACCCGAAGGCACAGGACTTCCGCCGCCGGCTGGCCAGTGAGACTGACCGTCGTGGCACCCAGACCACCTATGCTTACAGCACCGGTACCGACCCCAACAGCGGTCAGCCGGTGGAGATCACCACCATCACCGAGGCGGCGGGCCTGCCCGCCCAGCGCGTCACCGAAACCCACACGCTTACCGGCAGCAACCGCGTGGTGTACAGCCGAATCGGCGATCGCGAAACCCGCACGATCCGCAATGCGCGCCTGCAGCCCACCCGCGTGGCCGTGCGCGATCTGGTCAGCAACGAGGTGCGCACCACCACCTTCAGCTACTGCGAAGCGGCCGATGTGGCCGCGGGCGGCAGCTGCCCGGTACTGGGGCTGCTGAAAAGCGTGGACGGCCCGCGTAACGATGTAAGCGACACCGTGACCTATGAGTACTACGCCGTTGACGGCCCGAACTGCGGGCCGGCCAGCACCGGCGTGTGTGAGTACCGCAAGGGTGATCTGTTCACCGTCACCAACGCGCTCGGGCACACCTTGCGTACGCTCAGCTACGACGCGCTGGGCCGTCCCCTCCAGGTTGCCGACAGCAACGCGGTGATCACCGAGTACGAGTACCACCCGCGTGGCTGGCCGGTTGCTATCCGGGTCAATCCAGCGGTACCGGGCGAAGGCCGCACCACCCTGATCGACTACTGGCCTACCGGCCAGGTGCAGAAGATCCGCGAGCCCGACGGCAGCAGCATCACGTACATCTACGATGCCGCGCAGCGTCTGACTGACATTGAAGACAATGCCGGCAACTCCATCCACTACGTGCTGGACAACGCCGGCAACCGCCTGCGCGAGGATACCGCCGACACCAGCGGCAGCCTGCGCCGCACGCTCAGCCGCATCTACAACACGCTGGGCCAGCTGGCCGTGCTGCGTGATGCGGACAACCACGACACCGGCTTCGGGTATGACCCCGAGGGCAACGTGGCCAGCGTGGTCGACGCCCTCCAGCGCAACACGGTGCAGCAGTACGACCCCCTCAACCGGCTGGCCCGCACCCTGCAGGATGCCAGTGGCATCAATGCCGAAATTCAGAGCAGCCACAACGCGCTGGACCAGGTGACCCAGGTCACCGATCCCAAGGGCCTGAACACCACCTACACCTACAACGGCTTCGGCGACCTTATTGCCCAGAACAGCCCGGACAGCGGCAGCACCGCCATGGCCCGTGATGCGGCCGGCAACCTCACCGTGCGCACCGACGCGCGTGGCGTGCAGGTGCTACACCACTATGACGCCCTCAACCGCCTGACCGGCATCAGCTACCCCGACCCGAATCTCAACGTGGGCTACACCTACGACACCGCATCGGCCGTGTGTGCCAGCAACGAGCGCTTCCACAAGGGACGCGTGGCCCAGGTGCAGCATGCCGGCGGCAGCACCACCTACTGCTACGACCGCTTCGGCCAGATGACCCGAAAGGTGCAGACGGTCGACGGCGTGGCCAGCACCGTGCGCTATGGCTACACCATCGGCGGCCGCCTGCAGCAGCTGACCTACCCGGACGGCAGCGTGGCCGACTACGTGCGCGACGACCTTGGCCGCATCAGTGAAATCGGCCTGACCCGCCCCGGCCAGCCTCGGCAGGTTGTGGTGAACAACCTGATGTACGCGCCGTTCGGGCCGGCCACCGGCTGGAGCTACGGCGATGGCCGCCAGCTGATTCGCCCCGTGGACCATAACTACCGTCCCGAGCGGATCTGGGACGTGGGCCAGGATGGCCTGTCGCTCGCCTTCTCGTACGACCCTGTGGGAGCCATCACCGAACTCAAGACCGCAGACGGCAGCGCCTCGCTGGCGCAGTTCGGCTACGACGGCATGGGCCGGCTCACCCAGACCAAGGATGGCCCCAGTGGGACGGCCATCGAGGCGTACGACTACGACCCCACCGGCAACCGCATGGGGATGACCAGCAATGCCGGCACCCAGGTGTATACGTACGCTCCCGGCAGCCACCGGCTGACCGGCGTGGGCGGCGAAGCCCGCGACCACGATGCGGCGGGCAACACCACCAGCATCGGCAGCCGTGAGTACGTATACAGCGACGCCAACCGGCTGCTTCAGGCCAAACAGGGTGGTGCGGTGCTGGAAAGCTACCTGTACAACCACCGCGGCGAGCGCATCCAGCGTGAACCCAGTGGCGGCAGCTCCCAGCTCACTGTGTATGACGAAGCCGGCCAATGGCTGGGTAACTACAGCAGTACCGGACAGGCGCTCCAGCAGGCGATTTGGTTGGACAACTACCCGGTGGCGCTGATCAACGCGCCGGCGGCGGGCGTTCCTGAAGTGGCCTACATCCAGCCCGAC
>NZ_RHPP01000124.1:4872-12676 GCF_003935715.1 Stenotrophomonas sp. 278
TGGTTGGACAACTACCCGGTGGCGCTGATCAACGCGCCGGCGGCGGGCGTTCCTGAAGTGGCCTACATCCAGCCCGACCACCTGGGCACCCCGCGTGTGGTGATCGATCCGATGCGCAACCTGAGCATCTGGGAGTGGAGCAGCAAGAGCGAGGTGTTTGGGAACCAGGCACCGAACAGTGATCCGGATGGGGATGGCGTGGCATTTGAGCTGGCGCTGCGGTTCCCGGGGCAGCAGGCGACGGACGCTAGTGGGCTGTACTACAACTACCAGCGGGAGTATGACCCGGCGGTGGGTAGGTACTCGCAGAGTGATCCGATTGGACTACGCGGAGGAATAAGTAGCTATGGCTATGCTCATAGCAATCCTATAGGACGCCTTGATCCACTCGGACTGAACGATAAACACTACGTGCCCGGTCCTGCCGTGGAGACGCCGGAGATGGCGGTGGCGCGGAACCGATTACAAGGCCTCGCAGACAGAGCAGCCAAGCACATCGACGCAACTTGCGGCGTCAAGTGCGCGCTGCCATGGATCCGAGGAACTCTAATTCACAGCGAACTAAAACGACTCGTAGACCAAAACTGTCCAACGTCTGAGTATGCGACAGAAGTGAGCTACAAGGACGGCGTGGTTGTACCGTACGGTACGGCCGGGTCATCCAGGGCGGACGTCGTGTTTGGTCCAGTAAATGCTCCGACAGCGGTGTATGATCTGAAGACCGGATGGGGGTACATCAGCATCGGGCAGTTCGATGCCTATGGTCAAAATCTTCCACCTGATACACCGATTCATGTGCTTCGCCCAGAGGGTCGCTGATCTTATGAATAAACGCCTGATTACTCGGCTAATGCAAGAGCGCGTGGAAGGTATCAAGCATTCGGGCGTGTACTTCTTCAGGGGCGATTATGATCATATCCTCCAGGGTGCGGCATTGGAGTATGTTCCGCGCGGGCTCTATGTCTGGAGCTACCAGTTCCCTTTGTTCGACTTCCTGGGTCCGAACCTCTCTTATAGCAAGAGGCTGGCCGAAAATTCCTTCATCGAGAAGGGGGCGATGAGCGAAAATGAGATCGTTGACTTTGTTATGTCCGCACCTGAAGTGTGCGCAGAATTTAAGGGCGAAGCCGCGCTCAGTCTCCAGGATTTTGTTCGTGTACTTGAAGTAGGAAGAACAAGAAGCTCGCACGCCAAGTTGATTCAGGCGGCAGCCCTAATTCTCTTGGGCCAGGAGTCAGCTGCAGCGGCATTGCTACAAGAACTACCTCCATTTCTGCATCCGAAAGATGTTCCTCACTGCAACAAGCTGGCTGAGGCTCTGAAATCCGGGGAGGGGCTTGCGGAGGACATCCTGCAGCAGACACGGAAAAAGAATCTCATCGCATTGGGGTTGGCTTGATCCTGAATCTCGGACGCCCCGCGGCGATGCTCGGAAGCCACTGGCCGCAGTGCCCAGCTCACCGTGTATGACCAGGCGGGCCAGTGGCTCGGCAACTACAGCAGCGCTGGGCAAGCCCTGCAGCAGGCGATCTGGTTGGACAACTACCCGGTGGCGCTGATCAACGCGCCGGCGGCGGGCGTTCCTGAAGTGGCCTACATCCAGCCCGACCACTTGGGCACCCCGCGTGTGGTGATCGATCCGATGCGCAACCTGAGCATCTGGGAGTGGAGCAGCAAGGGCGAGGTGTTTGGGAACCAGGCACCGAACAGTGAACCGGATGGGGATGGCGTGGCGTTTGAGCTGGCGCTGCGGTTCCCGGGGCAGCAGGCGACGGACGCTAGTGGGCTGTACTACAACTACCAGCGGGAGTATGACCCGGCGGTGGGTAGGTACTCGCAGAGTGATCCGATTGGGTTGAGGGGTGGTATAAACACATATGCCTATGTTCGTGGAAACCCGATCAGCCTGACTGATCCGCTGGGCTTGGCTCCGGCATCGGGTGCTATGGCGGATTGTTTGGAACAGATTTTTGGTGAGTCAGTTGCTGGCGTTAATGTCAGGAATAAGACTGTCGTCAACAACGATTTCATCACGACGCGAAGGAACTCAATCCGCCTTCCGCCTACCTTATCTGTCGATGAGTTCTTTGCCGACCACAGCTTGGTTCTGCATGAGTACTACCATGTGCTGCTGCAGTGGAATACGGGTCAGCTATCTCGCAGGGCTTATGCGGCAGAGTTCATGCGGAATGGATCGGCAGATGGAAATCGTTTTGAGGATGCTGCAAACACGTTTTCCAAGAACCATGCCCAAGCACTCAATGACTGCCTGCAAAAGAAGAAGGAGGAGTGCAGCAAATGAAGATGGCACTGACAATTTTAATGGGCGCATTGGTGGTCACGGGATGTACGGCCTTCGGTGGAGATATGATTATTCGCGTGTCTGGCTCAGTGCCGGCGTCTGGGCTGGCAGATAAACCGGGTGAGTCGTGCCAACTTGGCATGGTTTCCGCCGAGACCGGTGAGCAATTCCCAACAAGGGATATCACTGCTAACTTCTCTACAGCAATGATGGTTGTTGCCGGCCCGAAGGCGGAACGCTACTACTTCGTGGCCAAATGCGACGATGGCCGTAAGTTCCGCTCGGGTGAAGTCACCATCAGTAGCCGTAGCTCTTACACCAGGAAATTTGACCTGGGAACGCTCGTCGAGAACGACCCGTAGTTCAACGATGATGCAGGAACTGTAGGGCGGGTCTCGGCCTGCCACGCTGTAAGGATACCGAAGCCCCGCATCGGCGGGGCTTCTTCGATCTGAACCCTAGGGCCTCTTACTGCAGTAGTTGAGGCCTACGACTACGACCCCACCGGCAACCGAATGGGCATGACCAGCAATGCGGGCACCCATGTGTATTCCTACGCCCCGGCAGCCACCGGCTGACCGGCGTGGGCGGCGAAGCCCGCGACCACGATGCGGCGGGCAACACCACCAGCATCGGCAGCCGTGAGTACGTATACAGCGACGCCAACCGGCTGCTTCAGGCCAAGCAGGGTGGTGCGGTGCTGGAAAGCTACCTGTACATCCACCGCGGCGAGCGCATCCAGCGCGAACCCACCGGCGGCAGCGCGCAGCTCACCGTGTATGACGAAGCGGGTCAGTGGCTGGGTAACAGCAGCACCGGGCAGGCGCTTCAGCAGGCGATCTGGCTGGACAACTACCCGGTGGCACTGATCAATGCGCCGGCCATGGGTGTGCCGGAGGTGGCCTACATGCAGCCTGACCACCTGGGTACGCCGCGTGTGGTGATTGACCCTGCCCGCAATGTGAGCATCTGGGAATGGAGCAGCAAGAGCGAGGTGTTTGGGAACCAGGCTCCGAACAGCGATCCGGATGGGGATGGCGTGGTGTTTGAGCCGGCGCTGCGGTTCCCGGGGCAGCAGGCGACGACACCTCGATAATGAATATCTAGAGGAGCTGGCGGACGCAAAGAAGCTTGACCTGTACGACACTATCGTCCATGAAGTGGGGTATCGAACAAGTGGTGTTTCCTCCGGAAAAGGTGACCGAAAATCCGGTCCTCGCGCGGAGATCTATAGGGACGCAGAAATTAGGACAAAACGGCAGGCGGAAAAAAAATAAGGGTGGTGATTGTGGCTGCAATAAATAGGATAATCGGCTTGTCCACGGTCTTTGCGATCATTTTTGCAGGCAATGCAGTCGCTAAAGATAAGGATGCCTTCTATGTAGAAGGTGCAGTATCAATCGTGGACGGGTGTTTGGAAGTGTCAACCCGGGAGCTGCAGTTTGCTTGTCACCGCATCGTTCCCGGGGAAGGGCTTGTGATCGCCTTGAGGGAGTATGCGCGCTCTCGCAAAGTGGACGGCTCAACGTATAAGAAAGTGACGGTTGTGTTGCGCGAGTGGCCTGTAGATTCTGCAACGGTTTCAATTGGATCTTCCGATGTAAAGGTGTTCTACAGTGCAGGTCCAGCAGCATTTGCCGGCAAGAGGGGGTGTTTCGGAACTGCTACTAAGGGCACCGTTTCCGTGGAGCTAGAAAAGGGTGTAGCATCGATCAAGGTGAACGCTGAGGTTCCGGTCCGTAGTCCTTTGGACTGGAAGGGTGATTGTGATCAGCCAATTGTTATTGATACTGCTTTCTCTGCACACAAAAGAAACCTGCTTGAACTGGACGCGTGGCATGGGAACCCTCGGGAAGGCGACTCGCCGTTTGAGGAGGCCAATATCATGAACTAGCGGGCCTTACCGGTTGGTCATAGGGTTTCGCAGTGAGTGAGTTGGTAAGGGAGGCGCTTGAGAAAGAATTTGGCTGGGATGCGGTTGTCGGAGAAGTGCCGAGGTCGTTAGCGATATCAGAGTAGAGCGAGGGGCCGTCAATAGGGCCACCATCGATCTCTAGTATGATCGCCAGGCATTCCGCGTTTCCCAGTCAGGTGGATGAGTGATCGACTTTCTCAAGAGAATCCTTTGGCGTGGCGAGAGACCGTCAGGAGCATCGCCAGCACCAACAAGCTCCGTTGACGGTCCTGCAGAGGCCCAAGCTGCTGCGTCAGAGCTGCCCCGCTTCAACCTGACCCGCGCAACCCAGGCGCAGGTAGAAGCAGCCTCGGCCTGGTGTATTGACCGCAACATCGAACTCGCAGCCTCTTTAGGTCTCGGACAACACGAATGCTGGTCGTTCTCCCAGGAAACGGGAAGGTTGACGCTCGTCTTCCCGGACGGAACCGAACAAGCGGTTGCTGGACAGATCTTGGCGTCCTTTGATCCAGCCGATAAGAGCTTTGTATGGGCATGGGATAACCCGTCTCTGCGCGAAGAGCTAACGAGGGACGCAAGCCGCGCGTTGGCGCTGGGTCAATCGCTGTCCGAACCTGCACTTACCACGGGAAAGCAGCATGCGACCTTCACCCACGCAGCCGGTCTGGTCATGCTTGCCGCGCAGCATGCCGGTGCAGGCGGCGTATGCAGACTGAAGGCCAACGGCTGGTCCACCGTATTTGTCGCGCTTCACCCAGACCAGGATTCCCGCAACGGTGGATGCGACCCGGTGGCCGCTGAGGCGCATATAGCCGTCGTGCGGAGTTACGAGACGCCTCTGTTCGAGGCGGACGCGGCGTACAACGATAGCGGCATGGATTCCGAGGTGCAGGGTGGGTTGTTTGCCAGCAAGCTGCAGTCCTACGCAGCTCATTGGGCTCGCGACGATGACTATCACCAGCCGTGTTCACTGAGCTGGCCATCTGACTGCGATCCCTCGCGCGTGCGAACGCGGTTTGCGGTTCCAGCGCGGGAGGGCGGCATGCTGGTAGCTACGCTGGTCGAAGACCGGATCGTATCCGCGTACCGCATCGAGACGCATGGACCATACCTGAAGATCGTGGACAACCTCATCGACTTCAACGACTTGTACCTCTGGCCCAGCTGAGAGCGTGGCTGGCGCAGTGGCATGTGCGCGGCAAGCGTTTGATCTTGCGCAACGCCCGATCACGACCCAACACCGCCCCTAAGCATCACCAAAAGGACTTGGAAAGAATGACACTGACGCGCAACCCCCTCACTCTCATCGCGATCCCCTTGGCATTGGTGGCCTGCCTGGCCGCCTGCCAAGCAGCCCCACCGCCTCCATCAGCAGCCACGCAAGCGCCGCCATCTTCGCAGCCCACATCGCGCGATACGGCGAGAACGGCCGCCACTGGTGCACCCAAGAACCTGTTCCACCAGTTCGGCTCGCTCAAGCAACGCGCCGAAGCAGGCGATGCCGTAGCCCAGCGATTGTTGGCGCAGCTGTACCTGGACTGCGCCTACGTCTACGACCACCCGGTCACGCTCAATGCCTTGGAGCTGGACTCCATTCCCGCCGACAGCGCCGAGGCAATGGTGATCAACGCCAACCGCGACCGCGTGCAGGACTGCGCCCAGGTGGACGGTGGTGCCCGGGTCACCCAGAAGGATGCTGAGCACTGGTATGAGAAAGCTGCCGGAAATGGCGATCTGGCGGCATGGGCCATCGTCAACATGCTTCGCCATCCACCGTTGAATTCTGATGAGGCACAACGCTTCCTCGAGGATGTGATGGCGTCCAAAGACCCCGTGGCCGTGTTCGCCTACGGTAACGTGATGGGCGGCCCGCTCACCGAAAACCTGGGCGAGACCTACGCGCCGCTGGTCAGCAACGCCCACAGCCTGGCGTGGATGCTCGCCGGTTGTCGCATGGGCATGGATTGCGGACCGGAAAGCGTACTCGTCACCAATCTGTGCCTGCAGCAGCACGTGTGTGGCAAGGGCGACTACGAGCAGGCAATGAAGAGCCTGATGGAGTCCCAAGCCGACCGCGAAGCACTCGATCAGCAAATAGAGCACGTCCTGCGCGCAGTAACCACGTAGAGCCGGGCTTGCCCGGCTGCTTTTCGCGCAAAAGGCAGCCGGGCAAGCCCGGCTCTACGAAGGTGCCCCAAAAAGCGCCGGTAGGGTCGGCCGGAGGTCAAAATTGATGACTACGGTTACGGAGGCGATTGATGACTGAGATTGTTGTAAACATTTCTCTTCGCGTTTGGCATCCTGGTGTTGCCGCTTCTGCTGTCGTAGGAGCATTTCGCCTGCCAGTCGAAGTAAGTCATAGCGTTAATGAGCCGCGCGTTTCGCCAAATGGCAGAAGCATCGGCGGGTGCTACGAAAGAACCTATGTGTCGATGTCCATGGCGAGGAGAAAGCCTGTAGAGTTGGATGAGGAGCTATGGCATTGCTATGAGGTCATTAGTGGCAGTGCCGAGTTCATTTCTGCGCTGCTTGAATCGGGGGGCTCGTTGGAGTTTTATATTAGCGCGTTCCTCACAGACCCCTGCGGCTTTAGCTTTGATCATGAGTTCATGGCTGCCTTCGCTAAAACGGGATTGGGGGTATCCGTGGAACTGTATCCGGAGCCGGGAAGTGGCTATTGATCTGGACCGGTGGCCGATCAACCACGGCAGCACCGGGCAGGCGCTCCAGCAGGCGATCTGGCTGGGCAACTATCCGGTGGCGCTGATCAACGCGTCGGCAGCGAGCGCGCCTGAAGTGGCTTACATCCAGCCCGACCACCTGGGCACCCCGCGCGTGGTGATTGACTGGGTGCGCAATCTGAGCATCTGGCAATGGAGCAGCAAGAGCCGGCGTTTGGTAACCAAGCTCCGAACAGCGATCTGGATGGCGATCATATCGCCCCGAACGCTTAGACGTGTGCCAAGGATGGTCTTTCACTGGGCGCATCATCTGGAGTTCATCTGGAAACGCGGAGGAGCAAAGGGATCATGGTTCAGAATCGACGGCCGCTGATCATCGGGGTGGTCGCAAGTGCGGCCTGCTGCAGCCTAATAGTGCTCATGACGGCCCTGGAGGCTGGGCACAAGTTCATAGGTCTATGGGTGATTGCGGTCATCGCGTTTGCGGCAGCTGGCTTGGTTTCGGCAGTCGTCGGAGTTCCGGTGGCGATCTGGCTGAGGAAGCAAGAGAAGCTATCGCTTCTTCCGCTGTGCATTGCGGGCGCGCTTGCAGGTGCAGTTCTGTTGGGCAGCATCAACGGATGGTCAAACTACTGGCCTCAGATGCTGGACCAGACGCACGCAATTACAATGGCTCTCAAGTCTGCGGGGAGGTCGGCAGTATCCGGCGCGCTCATAGGTGCGGTATCGGCAGTTGCATTCTGTTTGGGTACAGGAGTTCCATTCAGAAGGTTGTGATGGGTTCTACCCCGATATCACGGACGGTTCTAAAAGAGCTGCAACCTTCTGATCCTGCTTGGCGACCCTTCTGCGCATCCTAGGGTTGTGGCGTCGCTCGATGTAGTCAAACACATCCGCTCGTGCCGC
>NZ_RHPP01000125.1 GCF_003935715.1 Stenotrophomonas sp. 278
ACGCCAAGCACGCCGCGCGTGACAGCGTGCGCGGCCGCTACACCGCCGGCAGCATCAACGGCCAGGCGGCGCAGGCCTATCAGCCGCCGGAAGGCAGCGACGTGGAAACCTTCGCCGGCGTCACCGCCCACATCGACAACTGGCGCTGGTCGGGCGTGCCGTTCCATCTGGTGACCGGCAAGCGCCTGCCCGAACGCACCACCCGCGTGGTGGTCACGCTCAAGCCGGTCACGCACTGGCTGTTCGAGCGTCCGCATCGCGGCAACGCCACGCCCAACCGCATCACCTTCCAGCTGCAGCCGCAGGAAAACATCGAGCTGGGCCTGATGAGCAGCCTGGCCGGCCCGGAATGGGGCGCGCTGGAACTGCATCCGCTGGAGCTGGAACTCTCCGTGCCGACCGGCCTGCATCGCCGCATCGCCTATGAGCGCCTGTTCCTGGATGCGTTCAACGGCAACCACGCGCTGTTCGTGCGCGACGACGAAGTGCGCGCGGCATGGGCGTGGATCGACAGCGTGAGCGAAGCCTGGAAGGCTGCACCGCTGCCGCTGCAGCCCTACCCTGCTGGCCAGTGGGGTCCGACCGAAGCGGCGGGCTTCCTGCCGGCTGACGTGGATGCAGACGCCGGCCGCAAGGATCCGGCATGACGGTCGCCAGCCTTCCGGCGCTGGTCGCCGACATCGGCGGCACCAACGCCCGTTTCGCCCTCGCCGACACCCAGCAGGCGGCACCGCTGCTGGCTGACACGGTGCGCGAGTTCGCCGTCGCCGACTTCCCGTCACTGGGCGATGCCGCACGGCATTACCTGGAACAGATCGGGGCCGATGCCGACCGCGGTGTGTTCGCGGTCGCCGGTCGCGTCGACGGCGATGAAGCCCGCATCACCAATCACCCGTGGGTGATCTCGCGTGCGCGCACCGCGCACATGCTCGGTTTCGGCCAGCTGCATCTGATCAACGACTTCGCCGCCCAGGCGATGGCGATCTCGCTGCTGCAACCCAGCGACGTGGTGCAGGTCGGCGGTGCAGCGTGGGTGCCGGGCAAGCCCGGCCAGCCGCGCAACTATGCGGTGATCGGCCCGGGTACCGGGCTCGGCGTGGGCGGGCTGATCCTGCGCCACGGCCGCTGCTATCCGCTGGAAACCGAAGGCGGCCACGTCAGCTTCCCGCCGGGCACCCCGGAAGAAATCCGCATTCTGGAGATCCTCTCCGAGCAGTTCGGCCGGGTCTCCAACGAGCGCCTGATCTGCGGCCCGGGCCTGGTCAACATCCATCGCGCGGTGTGCGAGATGGCCGGTTTCGATCCGGGCCTTCTGCAGCCGGCCGATGTCACCGCGCGAGCCCTGCAGGGCGACCCGCAGGCGATGCGCTCGGTGGACGTGTTCTGCGCGGTGTTCGGTGCCATCGCCGGCGACCTGGTGCTGATCCAGGGTGCGTGGGATGGCGTGTTCCTGACCGGCGGCCTGGTGCCGAAGATGCTCGATTCGCTGCAGCATTCCGGCTTCCGCCAGCGCTTCGAGCACAAGGGGCGCTTCTCTTCGATCATGTCGCGGGTACCGTCGCTGGCGGTGATGCACCGCCATGCCGGCCTGCTTGGCGCGGCCGCCTATGCCGCCGACATGGAACGCGACCTGCCGGGAGGCACTGCATGAACCGACTCGACACCTCCGAACGCTTCGAACTGATCCGCCACAACGAGGCGGATGCGTGGATCGAGGCGGTTGCGGCCGAGATGGCCGACAGCCTGAACCTCGACATCCGCGAGACCGGTCGTGCGCGCCTGCTGCTGTCCGGCGGCACCACGCCGGCTCCGGTGTACCAGGCGCTGGCGGAACTGGATGTGCACTGGGATCGCGTGGAAGTAAGCCTGGTCGACGAGCGCTGGCTGTCACCGAATGACCGCGACAGCAATGCCTGGCTGGTGCGCGAAAGCTTCCTCAAGCGCGCCGAAAGCGCGCATTTCGATCCGTTGGTGCGGGTCGGCAAACCGATCACCGAGTGCGTCTACACCGCCAATCTGCAGGCCCAGCATTCGCAGTCACCGACGCTGGCGGTGCTGGGCATGGGCAACGACGGCCATACCGCCTCGCTGTTCCCGGGCTCCAAGGATCTGGGGCGTGCATTGGAAAGCACCCTGCCCTACGCTGCGCTGGACGCAACCGGATGCCCGGGAGCCAACCAGTGGCCGCTGCGCATCACCCTGACTCCGCACGGGCTGCGCAAGTGCCGCCAGCGCCTGCTGCTGCTGCGCGGCAAGCAGAAGCTGGAAGTGCTCAAGCAGGCGCTGGAAAGCAGCAACGCCCAGCTCTATCCCATTCTCAACGCAATCGACATGGACGGCCCGAAGCTGCGCATCCACTGGTGCGACTGACCCGTGACCGCCCCTCTTTTCCTGCGTTCCCCACTCATAGCCGGTAGCCAATGAGCCTGCACCCCAAACTTGAAGCCATCACCGCGCGGATCATCGCGCGCAGCGCCGCCTCGCGCGCGGCTTACCTGGCCGGCGTGGATGCCGCGCTGCGTGACGGTCCGTTCCGCTCGCGCCTGAGCTGCGGCAACCTGGCGCACGGATTCGCGGCCTGTGGCCCGACCGACAAGTCGCGCCTGCGCGGCGGCGTGACGCCCAACCTGGGCATCATCACCGCCTACAACGACATGCTGTCGGCGCACCAGCCGTTCGAGCACTACCCCGAGATCCTGCGCGAGACCGCGCGCTCGCTGGGGGCAACAGCGCAGGTGGCCGGTGGCGTGCCGGCAATGTGCGACGGCGTGACCCAGGGCCGGGCCGGCATGGAGCTGTCGCTGTTCTCGCGCGACGTAATCGCGCAGTCGACGGCGATCGGGCTGAGCCACGACATGTTCGACACCACCGTGTACCTGGGCGTGTGCGACAAAATCGTGCCGGGCCTGCTGATCGGTGCCCTGGCATTCGGCCATCTGCCGGCGGTGTTCCTGCCGGCGGGTCCGATGACACCGGGCATTCCGAACAAGCAGAAGGCGGAGGTGCGCGAGCGCTATGCCGCAGGACAGGCCACGCGCGAGGAGCTGCTGGAGGTGGAAGCGGCGTCGTACCACGGCGCAGGCACCTGCACGTTCTACGGCACCGCCAACTCCAACCAGACCCTGCTCGAGGCGATGGGCGTGCAGTTGCCGGGCGCGTCGTTCGTCAATCCGGGCACGCCGCTGCGCGATGCACTGACCCGTCATGCGGCGCAGCGTGCGCTGGAGATCACCGCGCTGGGCGACGACTTCCGTCCGTTGGGCCGGTTGATCAACGAAAAGGCGATCATCAATGCGGTGATCACGCTGATGGCCACGGGCGGCTCGACCAACCATACGATCCACTGGATCGCGGTGGCTCGCGCGGCCGGCATCGTGCTGACCTGGGACGACATGGACGAGCTGTCGCAGCTTATTCCGCTGCTGGCAAGGGTCTATCCGAATGGCGAGGCCGACGTGAACCGCTTCGCGGCAGCAGGCGGCACCGCCTTCGTGTTCCGCGAACTGATCGATGCGGGGCTGATGCATGCGGACCTGGTCACGGTGGCCGAGGGCGGCATGCGCCAGTACACGCAGGACCCGGCACTGCGCGAAGGCGCGCTGACCTGGATCGAGGGCATCACTGAAAGTGCCGACCTTGAGGTGGTGCGCCCGGTGACGGAGCCATTCGAAGCACAGGGCGGCCTGCGCCTGCTGCGCGGCAACCTGGGCCGTTCGCTGATCAAGCTGTCGGCGGTGAAGCCGCAGTACCGCACGATCGAAGCGCCGGCCGTGGTGGTGGATGCACCGCAGGTGTTGAACAAGCTGCATGCGGCTGGCGTGCTGCCGCACGATTTCGTGGCGGTGGTGCGCTATCAGGGGCCGCGCGCGAACGGGATGCCGGAGCTGCATTCGCTGGCTCCGCTGCTGGGGCTGCTGCAGAACCAGGGCCGGCGCGTGGCGCTGGTAACCGATGGCCGTCTGTCGGGCGCATCGGGCAAGTTCCCGGCGGCGATTCATCTGACCCCGGAGGCATCGCGTGGCGGTGCCATTGCGCGGGTGCGCGAGGGCGACATGATCCGCCTGGACGGCGAGGCGGGCACGCTGGAGGTGCTGGTGGATGCGGCTGAATTCGCGGCGCGCGAAGCGGCACCGAACACGGCACCGGCGGGCCACGACATGGGCCGCAACCTGTTCGCGCTGAATCGCCGCATGGTGGGTCCGGCCGACCAGGGTGCGATTTCGATCTCGTGCGGCCCGGCCGCCGCAGACGGTGACATCTGGAACTACGACGCCGAGTACGAACTGGGCGGTGATGCGGCTGCGGCCGCGGCACCGCACGAGTCCAAGGACGCCTGACCCCGTGGTGCCGGGCTCCGCCCGGCTCCCGCACCTCAACGGAACACTTTTTCATGACCATCGCCGAACACCAGCAACGCGCTGAATCCCTGCTCCACGCCGCCGGCATCCTGCCGGTGGTCACCGTGCACACCCTCGACCAGGCCCGCGCGGTCAGCGCGGCACTGCTGGAAGGCGGCCTGCCGGCAATCGAACTGACCCTGCGCACGCCGGTGGCAATGGACGCACTGGCAATGCTCAAGCGCGAGCTGCCGGATGTGGTGGTGGGCGCGGGCACAGTGCTGACGGTGGAACAGATGCAGCAGGCCATCGATGCGGGCGCGGACTTCCTGGTGACCCCGGGCACGCCGGCGCACATGGCCGACGCGCTGGCGGCGGCACCGCTGCCGGTGGTGCCGGGTGCGGCCTCGCCCACCGAGATGCTGGCGCTCTACGCGCGCGGCTTCCGGGTATGCAAGCTGTTCCCGGCGTCGGCGGTGGGCGGACTGGCCATGATCAAGGGGCTGGCAGGTCCGATTCCGGACCTGAAGCTGTGCCCGACCGGGGGCATCACCGAGACAACCGCCGCCGAATACCTGGAGCAGAAGAACGTGGTCTGCATCGGTGGCTCCTGGATGGTGCCGAACAACTGGATCGAAAACGGCGACTGGGACAAGGTGAAAACCAGCGCCTCAGCGGCCGCACAGATCGTCAGCCGCGTCCGCACGCGTTAACCCGCGATCACAACGGCCGCGCCGGATCCACCAGCCCGTACAGGCTCGCCATGCGGGCCAGGGCAATGTTGTCCTGGATGCCCATCTTCTCGAACAGACGGGCCTTGTGGGTGTTCACGGTCTTGGCGCTCAGGCTCAGACGCTTGGCGATGTCTTCCTGGCGCAGGCCCTGGGTCAACAACAGGGCCACTTCCAGTTCGCGCGGTGACAGCGTATCGAACGGGGACTGGCTGCCTTCGACATTGGCCAGGGCGATGTTCTGGGCAATGCTGCTGCCGAGATAACGACGGCCCATGGCGGCATCACGCACGGCCCGCAGCAGTTCCTGGGCGTCGCAGGCCTTGCCGATGTAACCGGACGCGCCTGCTTCCAGCAGACGCTTGGGCATCGGGCCCTCTTCCAGCACCGACACTATGACCACGCGGGTACCATGGTCACCGCGGATCACGCGCTCGGTCACCTCCATGCCACTGACACCCGGCAGATGCAGGTCGCACAGCACGACGTCCGGACGCAGTTGACGGATGTCCGGCAGGGCATCTTCACCGGACTCGGCTTCGCCGACCACTTCGATGTCGGTTTCATTGGACAGGATCATCTTCATGCCGGTTCGCACCAGCGCGTGATCGTCCACCAGATACACTCGAATCGTCATCTACGCACCCTTGTTCATCTACTGCATTCGGGGCAAGCCTAGCCGCGCGGTATTGCGATAACAAGGAAACAGGCTCCCCGCCCGCTCGTCCTGCACCAGGGCCCCACCCCTGCTCCGGACGCTGAAAAACAAGGCATTTCGGCCGTTGCGCTTCCAGCAGACCGGTCACTTCAGCAACGTGAAATTCCCTCTTCGCTCATGCCGTTTCCGGCCCACCCTCTCCCCGGGTGGTACGACGGTGGTGCCGCCAGGGCACCCGGCGACGGAACATCACCAGAAAGCACCCTACCACCCAAACCAGTGCGGCACACCATCCACCGAGAATATCTGAGGGGTAATGCACGCCCAGATACACCCGCGAGAGGCTGACCAGTCCGGCGAAGGTGACCCCGGCCACCAGCACCGGCCAGCGCCAGCGGGTGTTCCAGGCCAGCAGAATGACCACGGCGGCGAGTGTGGCCGAGCCCATCGCATGCCCGCTGGGGAAGCTGTAGGTGCTTTCCGGGGCAATCGATTCCCACAGGGTGGGCCTATCACGCTGGAAGAACTGCTTGCTGCCCAGGTTGAGCAGGGCCGAGCCGATGAAACTGATGGCGGCAAAGGCGGCTTCACGCCAGCGGCGGAACCCGAGCAGGGCCAGCACGATCAGGATGTCGCCCGGGATGACGCCCCATTGGTAGCCGATCCTGGAGATGAACACGAAGAAGGCATCCAGCCCCGGGCTGGAGACCGCGTGCATTTTCCACAGCAGCGGCGCGTCGAAGTGGAATTCCTCGAATTCATGCACTTCATCGGCCAGCTCCACGAACGCAGCCAATGGCAGCAGCACCCCGACAAACAGCAGCACGAATCGCCACGCGTTGTGGGCCAGCCAATGGCGGACACCGGACGCCGCTTCCGGCGTGCCCAGCACAGGGGGCTTATCCTGCGCTTCGGACATATTTGCGCTCGACGTACTCGTCGATCAGGGTCACGAAGTCCTGCGCGATGTTTTCGCCGCGAAGCGTGACCGACTTCTCACCGTCGACAAATACCGGGGCCGAAGGCGCTTCACCGGTGCCCGGCAGGGAGATGCCGATGTTCGCATGCCGCGATTCGCCGGGCCCGTTCACCACGCAGCCCATGACCGCCAGGGTCATGTTCTCGGCTCCGGGGTGGTGCACTTTCCACAGCGGCATTTTCTCGCGGACATGGTTCTGCACCACCTTGGCCAGTTCCTGGAAGAACTCGGAGGTGGTGCGGCCGCAGCCGGGACAGGCCGTGACCAGCGGGGTGAAGGCGCGCTGGCCGGTGGTCTGCAGCAGTTCCTGCGCGACGATCACCTCCTGGGTGCGCGACTGCCCCGGTTCCGGGGTCAGCGAAATACGGATGGTGTCACCGATGCCTTCCTGCAGCAGCACCGCCAGCGCCGCCGACGAGGCGACGATGCCCTTGCTGCCAATGCCGGCCTCGGTCAGGCCCAGGTGCAGGGCGAAATCGGAACGCTGGGCCAGGTCGCGGTACACCGCGATCAGCTCCTGCACGCCACTGACCTTGGCCGAGAGCACGATGCGGTCGCGCGGCAGGCCGAGGTCGACGGCGGTGTGCGCCGAGTCCAGTGCCGAGCGGATCAGCGCTTCACGCAGCACGCGGCCAGCGTCCCAAGGCTTTTCGCGCTCGTTGTTCTCGTCCATCAGGCGCGCGGCCAGCGACTGGTCCAGCGAACCCCAGTTGGCTCCGATCCGCACCGGCTTGTTGTAGCGGATGGCGAACTCGATCAGCTGCGCGAACTGGGTGTCCTTCTTCTTGCCGAAGCCGACATTACCTGGATTGATGCGGTACTTGGCCAGGGCTTCGGCGCAGGCCGGTTCCTGGGTCAGCAGCTGGTGGCCGTTGTAATGGAAGTCACCGATCAGCGGCACGTCGATGCCCATCATCTGCAGCTTTTCCACGATGCGCGGAATGGCGGCAGCCGATTCGGGATTGTTGACCGTGAGCCGCACCATTTCCGAACCCGCACGCCACAACTCGGCGACCTGCTTCACGCTGGAAGCGACGTCGGCGGTGTCGGTGTTGGTCATCGACTGCACCACCACCGGGCGTCCCCCGCCCACGACGACCCCGCCGATGGACACGGCCTGGGTCTGGCGGCGCGCCCAGACGGTGGAATCAGAGGGTTCGGTCGGTTTGGAGACGGCGTCGTGCATGCCCCATTTTACGCTCTGCCACGGCGCAGTGGCGCACCCCCATTCATCCGTCGGCGGGCATCCGGGCGCGATGCGGCCGATTGTCGCAGGCGGTGCGGCGCGCCAGCGCATACGATGGACACCCATGACCGGTACCGACGCCCCCTTCCTACGCACCCTGTGCAGCCTGCGCTGGCTGGCCGTGGCCGGCCAGGCCGCCACCATCCTGGTCGCCACCTGGGTGCTGGGGCTGGAGCTGCCGCAGAAGCCGCTGTGGGCAGGCGTGGTCGCACTGGCCCTGTTCAACGTGTACGCCCAGCTGCGGGTCCGCGACGAGGACAACACCGCGCCGGTGACGGCGTTCTGCCACATCCTGGTGGACGTGACCGTGCTGACCTGGATGGTGAGCTGGAGCGGCGGCGTGGCCAATCCGTTCGGCTCGCTGTTCCTGATCCTGATCGCGCTGGCGGCACTGGCCCTGCCGGCGCGCTGGACCCTGGCGGTGGCCGCGACCTGCCTGATCGGCTACGCGGTCAGCGGCGTCTTCGGGCTGCCGTTGCCGGCCGGCTATTTCAGCGCGATGGACCTGCACCAGTGGGGCGTGGTGGCCAACTTCCTGCTCTCGGCCGCGGTGGTGCTGGCCTTCTCGACCCGGCTGGCAATCGCGCTGCGCCGGCGCGAACATGAACTTTCGCTGCTGCGCGAGCGCTTCGTGCGCAACGAAGGCATCGTCGCGCTGGCCACCCATGCCGCTTCGGTGGCGCATGAACTGAACACCCCTCTGGCGACCATGACCCTGCTGGCCGATGACATTGCCGAGCAGAGCGACAACGCCGAAGTCCGCGAAGATGTGGACACCCTGCGCGAGCTGCTGGTGCAGTGCCGTGAACGGGTGCTGGCGCTGGCCCGCCCTGCCGCCGGGCAGCATCCGGGCCGTGACACGGTGACCCTGCCGCAGGTGCTGGAGCAGTGGCGGCTGGTGCGCCCGACCATCACCCTGGTACGCAATGAAGATGCGCCGTTGCAGCTGCCGCTCGATCCGGGCATCGGTCACCTGCTGATGGTGCTGCTCAACAACGCCGCCGATGCCGGCGAGCAGGCACAGCGCCCGCAGGTCGACCTGAGCCTGCGTATCGAGGGCGACGACCTGATTGGCGAGGTCCGCGACTATGGGCGGGGCTTCGACGCCCGCCAGGCGGTGTTGCCCGGCACGCTGTTCAACAGCGGCAAAACCCAGGGCATGGGCGTGGGCCTGGCCCTTTCCCATGCCACCATCGAGCGCCTGGACGGCGAGCTGTGGATGCGACCGGCCAACGGGGCCGGCACCCGCGTCGGCTTCCGCCTGCCCCTGGCCGCCCAGGAGACCTCCGCATGACCACCCTCCCCCCCGCTGCCACCCACGGCCTGCTGGTCGACGACGATGACCTGTACCTGCGCACGCTGCAGCGCAGCCTGGCCCGCAAGGGCCTGGAAACGGTGACCGCCAGTGACATTGCCTCGGCGCTGCTGCTGGCCCGGCAGCAGCCGCCGGCATTCGCGCTGATCGACCTGAAACTCGGCTCGGAGTCCGGGCTGGCGTTGATCCAGCCGCTGCGCTCCCTGCGCGAGGACATGCGCATCCTGCTGGTGACCGGCTACGCCAGCATCGCCACTGCGGTGGAGGCGATCAAGCTGGGTGCGGACGACTATCTGCCCAAGCCGGCCACGGTGCCGATGATCCTGCGCGCACTGGGCGAGGAAGACGATGGCCCGGCCGATGACGGCGAGATGGAACCGCCGGACGCGATGACCCCGATCAGCCGCCTGCAGTGGGAACACATCCAGCAGGCCATGCACGAAACCGGTGGCAACGTGTCAGCGGCCGCGCGCCTGCTGGGCATGCACCGGCGCTCGCTGCAGCGCAAGCTGGCCAAGCGGCCCAGCCCGGAGAGAGATCCGTCACGGTGAGGCAGCGACGACCAACGGTCGTCGCCTACCGGTTTGCATGAGACAGGATAGGTACCGAGCGTTGGTCGTCGGTTCGCGGTAGGTACCGACCGTTGGTCGGTACACCCGTCAAACCAACCGGTTCAACAACTCCAGGGTCACCGGATCGGTGATGCCATGCGCCTCACCCTGCAGCGCCGGCAACAGCTGGCTTGCCAGCTGCTTGCCCAGCTCGACCCCGAACTGGTCGAAGGCGTTGATGTTCCACACCAGCGACTGCACATACACCGCGTGCTCGTACATCGCGATCAGCGCACCCAGCGACTGCGGGGTCAGCGCATCGAGCAGGATCAACGTGCTCGGACGCCCACCCGGATACTCCCGGTGCGGGTCATCACTGCCCTGCCCGTTGGCCAGCGCCTCGGTCTGCGCCAGCAGGTTGGCCATCAGCGCCTGGTGGTTGACCGTGTAGGGGTCATCGTTATGCACGCAGCCGATGAAGTCGGCCGGAATCACACTGGTGCCCTGGTGCAGCGCCTGGAAGAAGCTGTGCTGCACGTCGGTACCCGCGCCGCCCCACCACACCGACACGGTGTCGCTGTCGACCGGACGACCGTCCAGCTGCACGCGCTTGCCCAGGCTTTCCATCACCAGCTGCTGCAGGTAGGCCGGCAGCAGTGCCAGGCGCTGGTCGTAGGTCATCACCGCGTGGGTGGCGTGGCCGAGCAGGTTGCGGTTCCAGATGTCGGTGAGCGCATGCAGCACCGGCAGGTTCTGGTCCAGCGGTGCGTTCAGCGCGTGCGCGTCCATCTCGGCGGCACCGGCCAGCAGCTGCTCGAAGCGCTCGAATCCGATCGCCAACGCGATCGGGAAGCCGACCGCGGACCACAGCGAGTAGCGCCCGCCGACCCAGTCCCACATCGGCAGCACGCGGCCGGCGGCGATAGCGAAGGCCTTGGCGGCGCGCTCGGGATTGGCGCTGACCGCATACAGGCGCTCACTGCCGCCCAGCCAGTCGTGCAGGATCTGCCCGTTGAGCAGCGTTTCCTGGGTGCCGAAGGTCTTGGAAATAAGAATGCCGGCGGTGGTGGCCGGATCCAGCGTGGCCAAGGTGCGCTGCATGGCAGCCCCGTCGACGTTGGAAACGAAATGGACGCGGAAGCGTGCCCCGGTGACCGGACGAAGCGCGTCGGCGACCAGGCGCGGGCCCAGGTCGGAGCCGCCGATGCCGACACTGACGATGTCGGTGACGTTGCTGCTTTCCAGCGCGGCGATCAGCTCGCCCATCTGCGCGCGCACCTGCGCGGCGGTGGCGTAGGCCTCGCCGGCGACCGGCGCACCGCTGAGATCACCACGCAGCGCGGTGTGCAGGGCGGCACGGGCTTCGGTCACATTGACCGTTTCGCCCCGGAGCAGGCGCTGGAAGCCACCGGCGACGTCGCGCTCGGCGGCCAGCTGCAGCAGGGCGTCCAACGCGGCGCGGTCATACTTCTGCCGCGCGAAGTTGGCGTACAACGGACCGACCCGCAGCCCCAGCGACTGTGCGCGGCCGGGTTCGGCGGCGATCAGTGCGGGGATGCTTGCGCCGCGCAGGCGCTGGGCATGGGAGTGAAGCGGGTCGAATCCGTTGTGCTGTGTCATGCGGCCTGGGTCGGAATGCTGTCGTTGGTGTGGGAAATCTGGTTCTTGCCGTCCACATATACCAACTTCGGCTTGAAGCTGTCAGCTTCTTCTTCGCTCATGTTGGCGAAGGCGGCAATGATGATGATGTCGCCGACCTGCACGTGACGCGCAGCACCGCCGTTGAGCGAGATCACGCCGCTGCCGGCCTCGGCGCGCAGCGCATAGGTGGAGAAACGCGCACCGTTGGTGACGTCCCAGATGTGCACCTGTTCGAATTCACGGATGCCGGTGGCCTGCAGCAGGTTGTCATCGATGGCGATGGAACCTTCGTAGTTCAGCTCGGAATGCGTGACGGTGGCACGGTGGATCTTGGTCTTGAGCAGGGAGAGTTGCATGGGGCGACACAACGGCAAAAGGAAAGCCGAATTCTAGCACCCGGGGCGAATACGACAGGGGTGTGCCCGGTTCAGGTAGAGCCGGGCTTGCCCGGCTGCTGTGGGGTCCGGGCGACCCCCCCCTCGGCGGCTGGTCTACGTGCCTGGGGCCGGCGGGCGGGGGGTACGGGACACGCCGTTAACCCATCCATGGGGGCTCGTCGAAAACATCCATGTTTTCAACGGTCCCGTACCCCCCACCCGCCGGCCCCTCGATACGTGGTCGGTGGCCCAACGGAAATGCCGAATCAAGCGGTGTTGATCCGGGGTCATGCGTTACCGGATGTTGGGGCTTTCAGGGCCGTCGTCTGTCGACCGACGCTACCGCGCCCGCGCTTGGGGTTTGATTTCCCGTGGCCACCGACCGCCTGTCGGGGGCCGGTCGGGGTGGGTTTGCGGGACACTCGGCGCCATGGATGGCGTCCGAGTAGCCTCCATGGATGGATTCACGGCGTGTCC
>NZ_RHPP01000126.1 GCF_003935715.1 Stenotrophomonas sp. 278
GGCGGGGGCGGAGGCGGCGGGGCGTCCACGATGGTCACCATCACGTTGCGCTCCTTCTCGGCAGCGGCCTTGGGGGCCACGGCGGGAATGAGCAGCATCATGAAAGCGGCGAGATGCAGTGCAATTACAAAAGCGATACCGACGATGCGCGGCCAGCTGAGGCCGGTGTCATCGCTTTGTTCGTACCTGTGAACGACAAGTTGTTCCGTCATGCGCCAAGAGCTCATTAGTGGGGCCGGGTACCTGGGGACAGGTAGCCCATGATCAGCGGTGCATGACACCGCAGGAACCTCCAAGCTTATACCAATCCTGAGCGCCTGCGCATTAACGCGACAGGCGTTCAGGCGTTATTCCTACTTACTTCAGGTTGATGATTTTCTTGGCATCTGCCTGGTTCTTCACACCCTTCGCCAGCGCCTGCTGGGCGGCCGCCTTGGCCTCCGAAGTGCGACCTTCAGCATGCAAAACGCGTGCCAGGTTCAAGTAGGTTTCACCGTCCTTGGAGAGCGGGGCGGCCTTCTGCCACGCTTCAATTGCCTTGCCCACCTGCGCCGGCTCGGAGTAGTAGTACGCCTGCGCCAAGGCCAGCTGGGCCTGGTAGTCGTCCTGCTTCAGGATGCCCTTGCCAATGCCATCGTTGATGACCTTGATGACGTCCTGTTCCTTGCCTTCGGTGTTGGCGTAGATCGAGTAGAGCTGCTTGTACTCGCGCTCGTCGGTGAGCTTGCCGGCGGCGTACAGCTTGCCCATGACCTCGGCAGCCTTGTTCATCTGATCGGCCTGCATGTACATGGCGGCCAGGTTCATCTGAGCCTTCTTGTCGTCCGGGGTGCGGGCGGCAACGGCTTCGGCTTCCTTCACCGCTTCACCGGACTGGCCGGCTTCGGAGTAGGCCGCCATCAGCAGCTGGTTCCAGTTGTCCTTCGGGGTCGGCGAAGCGGCGATGGCCTGCTTCAGCACCGGGATCGCCTCGGCGTAGCGCTCCAGCTGGTACAGCGCTTGGCCCTTGATGATCAGTTCTTCCGGCTTGGCCGACTTGGTTTCGTTGAAGTACTGGTCCAAGGTGACCAGGCCGGCAGCGGTCTGGTCTTCCTGGATCTGCAGCTGGGCCTTCATCAGCATCGACTGATAGTGACCGTTGTTGTCCAGCCCGTTGAACTGCAGCACCTGATCGAGGTACTTGATCGCCGTAGCGGAGTCGTCGAGGTTGTAGGCGGCCTGCGAGGCGAGCTGCGCGGCCAGCGCCTTGTCGTAGTTGTTGGCAGCGGAGTTGGCCAGGATCTCGTCAGCCGCGGCACGCGTTTCCGGGAACTTCTGGTCGTTGTAGCTGTCAATCATCTTCTGAAGCTGCTTGCTCAGCTTCGGCGAGGACTTCAGGCTCGGCTCCTCACGCGTGGCGTTCGGGAACAGCGCCTCGGCCTTGGCGGCCGACTGCTTGCCGCCGCGACGATCAGCATTGCTGCGGTCGGCGCTGCGGGACTGGGCCACGGCGTCGGTAACCACCACGCCGCCCAGGGCGGTCGCGATGAGGACGGTAAGCACGGCTTGTTTGTGGTTGCTGAAGATCATCATTCACCTCGATCAAACCGCCGTGGCGGCATCAAAACGGACTGTCAGAAAAATCTGAGCCGCCAAACGTATCAGAAACTCTTGTCGTGAAAAACCGTTTCCGATGCTGCGGCACAGCATCCTTTGGTCGTACTAGCCACAGCGCGGTTTGCGACCGGCGGCCTGAGCCTGCTGGAACACCCCGTTCAGGCTCGGTGCATCGCGTTGCAGCTCGCGGATGCGGTTGGCCGGATCAGGGTGGGTGGACAGCCACTGCGGCGAGCGCGAGCCCCCGGCGGCCATCATGTTCTGCCACAGATTGACCGCTTGCGCGGGGTCGAAACCGGCCTCGGCCATCAAGCGCTGCCCGACCACGTCGGCCTCGCTTTCCTGGGTGCGCGAACCCGGCAGCAGGAATGCCGCCTGGGCACCGGCCCCACCGAGCTGGTTGACCGTGCTGGCCGCTCCGTCGCCGTAAGCGGCACCTGCCAGCGCGCCGAGCACGGCCAGGCCGGTCTGCGCGCCCATCTGGCGGGTCAGCCGCTCTTCGTGGTGCCGCGAAATGACGTGGCCGATTTCATGTCCGATCACCGCTGCCAGCTGGTCCTGGTTCCTGGCCACGCTGAGGATGCCGGTATTTACCCCGACCTTGCCGCCGGGCAGGGCGAACGCGTTCGGCTCGTTGTTGACGAACACCGCCGCCTCCCACCGTACGCCACGGTACTGAGCAGGCAGCTGAGCGACCAGTGCATTGACCACGCACTGCACGTAGGCGTTCTGCTTGCCGTCGGTGCTGAGCTTTTCCTTCTGCTTGGTTTCCGCGAATGCCTGGGCACCCAGCTGGTCCAGTTCGGCCTGGGAAACACCGCCCACCATCTGGCGGCGCCCGGTGGGCGAGGTAGTGGTGGCGCATGCGCTCACCAGCAGGGTGATCGCCAACCCAAGCAGCAGCGGTTTCATCGCGAAAGCTCCCGTGTTCATGTGCGCAGTGTTGCGCTGTCGGTCGTAAATTTTTGTCAAACGGCGGAGTTCAGTGCATGCCCAGAAACACCAGCGCGGCCAGCGCGATGGCGTTGTTCAGGGCGTGCGCCGCGATCGGAGCCCACAAGGTGCCGGTACGCTGGTACAGCCAGGCGAACGCGGCCCCCATGCCGCCGTACACCATCCACAGCTGGGCGATCTCCAGCGGTCCGTTTTCGCTGGTGCCGGGCACTTCGTGGATGAGCGCGAACGCCAGGCTGCTCAGCAGCAGGCCCAGCCAGGAACGACCGGCCTGCCACAGACGTCCGAACAGAACACGGCGGAACAGCAGTTCCTCGTAGGCAGGCGCGAGTACGATCGCGAACAGGGCCAGAAACCACGGAAAGTGCGCGAGCGACTGTTCCATCAGCGCCAGGTTGGTTGGCACCGGTTCGCTGCCGGCAAGCTTGGCCAGCCAGGAAATCAGATTGCTGCCAACGATCACGCAGGCCGCGACCAGCAGGGTCCAGCCCCAGGTGGACGGTTGGCGCGCGGCCTCCCAGGACTGCGCGCGCTCGACGGGGTTGGCACGTCGGCGCAGGAAGTACACCAGCAGTGCGGCACCGCCGGTGGCAAACAGGGCCATCAGGATCTGTGCCAGGGCACCGGGTTGCCCCAGCTGCTGCATGGCGGCGGCGGCGGCCTCCGGCCCCTGTTCGTGCATTACTTCGACGGCCCGGAACATTCCCCAGAACAACCCGCCCAGCATGCTCAGCCCGAGGAGGGTGGCAATGGCGATGCCCAGGTCGATGAAGAAGCCCGCAAGCGGCGAACCAGGCTTGCGCGGCGGGGTACGGGGCGAAGTGCCCGGCAGCGTGGGCGGTAACGGCGGCGTCACTGACGCTGGCGGGGCAGTGGCAGACATCGAATTCCTGGCAGCAAAAGGTAAGGCCCGGCCGGTTGCGTCAGGCAACCGACCGGACTGGACCGATTGTGTCAGATATCCAGGTTGGAGACCCGCAAGGCGTTGTCTTCGATGAAGTCGCGGCGCGGTTCCACCACGTCGCCCATCAGCGTGCTGAAGATCTGGTCGGCAGCCACCGCGTCTTCAATGCGTACCTGCAGCAGGCGGCGGGTGTCCGGATTCACGGTGGTGTCCCACAGCTGTTCCGGATTCATTTCACCCAGGCCCTTGAAGCGCTGGATCTGGCGGCCCTTCTTGGCTTCCTCCAGCAACCAGGTGCGGGCCTGCGCGAAGCTTTCCACCTCGGCCGACTTGGCACCACGGCTGATCTTCGCACCGGTACGAACCAGACCGTGCAGCAGCAGCGAGGACTGGTGCAGGGCGCGCAGTTCGCCGGTTTCGAAAGCGGCCAGCGGCAGCACCTGGATCAGCTCTTCGCCCATGTGGCGGCGGGTGACCAGCACGGCGGCCGGACGCTGTTCGTTCGGCTCCTGCAGTTCCAGGCTGAAGCGCGGCGACCCCAGGCTGCCCTGGTTGAGGCGCTTGGCCAGCGCGGCCAGGCCTTCGTCGTCACCGGCCTTGCGCAGGTGCTCCAGGTCCATCGGCGTGAAGTCGACCAGCGCCTCGAGCAGCTGGCGGTCATACCGGTGCGCGTTGCGTTCGATGGCTTCCTGGGCGGAGGCATAGCTCAACAGCAGCTTTTCCAGATTGACGCCTTCGATCGCCGGTTCGTTTTCCGCGGGAATCAGTCCGGCGTTCTCCACCGCGCTGCTGGCCAGATAGGCGTCCAGCGCGGGGTCGTCCTTCAGGTACAGCTCCTGCTTGCCCTGCTTGATCTTGTACAGCGGCGGCAGGCCGATGTAGACGTGGCCACGCTCGATCAGCTCCGGCATCTGCCGGTAGAAGAAGGTCAGCAACAGGGTGCGGATGTGGGCGCCGTCGACGTCGGCGTCGGTCATGATGATGATGCGGTGGTAGCGCAGCTTGTCCGGGTTGTACTCGTCGCGGCCGATGCCGGTGCCCAGCGCGGTGATCAGCGTACCCACCTGGTCGGAGGCGAGCATGCGGTCGAAGCGGGCACGTTCCACGTTGAGGATCTTGCCGCGCAGCGGCAACACCGCCTGGTTCTTGCGGTTGCGGCCCTGCTTGGCCGAGCCACCTGCGGAGTCACCCTCGACGATGAACAGTTCGGACAGTGCCGGATCTTTTTCCTGGCAGTCGGCAAGTTTGCCGGGCAGGCCGGCGATGTCCAGCGCACCCTTGCGGCGGGTCAGGTCGCGGGCCTTGCGCGCGGCCTCGCGGGCACGGGCGGCGTCGACGATCTTGCCGGCAATGGCCTTGGCTTCGTTCGGGTTTTCCTGCAGGAACTCTTCCAGCCGGGCGCCGAACGCGTTTTCGACCGCCGGACGCACGTCCGAGCTGACCAGCTTTTCCTTGGTCTGGCTGGAGAAGCTGGGATCCGGCACCTTTACCGACAGCACCGCGATCATGCCTTCGCGCATGTCATCGCCGGTCAGGTTGATCTTGGCCTGCTTGGCGATGCCGTTCTGTTCGATGTAATTGTTGAGCACGCGGGTGAGCGCGCCGCGGAAGCCGGCAAGATGGGTGCCACCGTCCTTCTGCGGAATGTTGTTGGTGAAGCAGTACATCGTCTCCTGGTAGGAGTCGGTCCACTGCAGCGCCACTTCCACGGTGATGCCGTTGTGCTCGCCGGTGACCGAAATGACGTTCGGGTGCAGCGGCGTCTTCAGCTGGGCCAGATGCTCCACGAAGCTGCGGATGCCGCCTTCGTAGTGGAAGTCATCGCGACGGCCTTCGCCGCGCTCATCCTGCAGAACGATCTTGACCCCGGAGTTGAGGAACGAGAGTTCGCGGAGGCGCCGGGCCAGGATGTCGTAGTGGAATTCGGTATTGCCGTGGAACGCGACCACCGACGGCCAGAAGCGCAGGGTGGTACCGCGCTTGGTGCTGGCTTCAACCTGCTTCAGCGGGCTGACCGCAGCGCCATTGCTGTATTCCTGGTGGTAGTGGAAGCCGCCCTGGAAGATGTCCAGGGTCAGTTTCTCCGACAGCGCGTTGACCACGCTGACACCCACGCCGTGCAGGCCGCCGGAAACCTTGTAGCTGTTGTCGTCGAACTTGCCGCCGGCGTGCAGCACGGTCATGACCACTTCCGCGGCCGACACTTCGCGGCCCAGCTTGGCGCTCATCTGTGCGTGCTTGCCGGTGGGAATGCCGCGACCGTTGTCGGAAACAGACACCGAACCATCGGCATGGATGGTGACCGCAACGTGGTCGGCGTGGCCAGCGAGGGCTTCGTCGATGGAGTTGTCGACCACCTCGAACACCATGTGGTGCAGACCGGTGCCGTCATGCACGTCGCCGATGTACATGCCGGGACGCTTGCGCACCGCTTCCAGGCCTTCCAGGGCGGTGATGCTGTTGGCGTCGTAATTGCCGTTGTTTGCCGGGGTGTTCTGTTCGTCAGTCATTGCGCTTGCCGTAGGCTCCGCAGGTCGGGCACCGCCAGGGCGGGGCTCCAGGGAATAAGGGATTGCAGGGGGAAATTATACCAGCCGGGCAGGGTGGCCCCCGCTGGCACTATGGCACACCGTTGGATAACGGGTTGAGCTGACCATGTTCCACGTGGAACCGTGTGATGTGGGTGGCGTCAGCCAATGCCGCGGGGGTTTCGGTGGCGGTGATGAATATCTGCGCCGGGCCGGCACCCAGGCGCTGCAGTACCCGGGCCTGATGAGTGCGATCCAGCTCCGAGGCCAGGTCGTCCAAGGCGATGACCGGCCATTCGCCGCGCTGCTCGGCATAGTCTTCGGCCTGTGCCAGCAGGCAAGTCAGGGCGGTGAGCTTGGCCTGCCCGCGCGAAAGGGCATCGCGCCCTGGAATGTCGGCAAAGCCGACGCTCCAGTCGGCCCGGTGCGGGCCCACCGAGGTGTAGCCCTGCTGCCGGTCGCGCTCTCGGGCCAGCAACAGTGCGTCAGCCAGCGATAGTTCGTGCTTGCGCCAGCCTGGGCTCAGGGTCAGGGACTGGATCTGCAGGTTTGGGGCCAGCTCCTGGGCCAGTTCCACGGTGCGGTCCTGGAGACGCTCCAGGTAGTGCTGACGTCGGGCAGTCAGCGGTTCGCCGGCCTCGGCCAGCTCCCGATCCCACGCGTCCAGAGCCTGCGGGTGCCCACCCTGCTTGAGCAAGGCATTGCGCTGTTTCAGTGCTCGTGAGTAGCGGCGCCATAGGGAAAGGAAGTCAGGTTCCACGTGGAACAATCCCCAATCGAGGAACCGGCGCCGGGGTTCCCCACCGCCGCTGACCAAGGCATGGCTGCCGGGCTCAAAGGTCACCACGGCCAGCGCGGCGCACAGATTGCCCAGCTGGGCGACATCTTCGCCGTCCAAGCGTCCCTTCCAGTCCTGCCCGGTGTGGTGCAGCCCGGCCTTACGCCGTGTGGCCTGATCGGCACCGGCCCTGCGTTCTTCCCATTCCACGAACACGTCCACCGCATCCCGACCTTGCCGTACCAAGCCGTCGCGCACGCGGCCGCGGAAGCTGCGCCCATAGGCCATCAGATGCAGGGCTTCGAGCACACTGGTCTTGCCGGCACCGTTGTCCCCGGTGATCAGGTTGATGCCAGGTTGCGGTGCCAGTTCCACGTGGTCGAAGCGGCGGACGTTTTGCAGGGAAAGCCGGCGGATGTACATGCGAAGGGTGCAGGGGATCAGTCGACCAGCTTACTGCATTGCCCTCGACTCCCGTGGTGACGCGCCATGTGCATCTGCTCTTCCTGATCGCCCCAAATTCTTTGAAATCTGAAGACGCCGCAGGCTCTCTGCCCAGCAGATTTCAAAGAATTCGAAGCCTTTCCAGATTGCCTTCCTGGCGTGGTTCCACACCGCGATCCACGCGGGCGCCGGTTGTCCACAGCCCTTCGGTATGAGCTCTTCGCAAACATGGGGCAGGCTGTGGATAAAAAAGGCCTCATCTCAAGCTTGAAGACATATCCACAGCTTCACCCCCACCCTCAGGGGGCTTTTTACAGGGGGATTCAACCCTATATTTCCCTTTGCATTCAAATAGATAAGGTAGTTTTCAACCAGATCTGGCTCTACCATCACCACATAGCTTTAGATTTATATACAGATTTAAAGCTAGGGCAGAGTGTTTCCGGGACGTTGGGGTAAAGGCAAAGGGAAACATGGGGCGGAGCATCGGGAGATATTGGCCGGGCGAAGATCTGCGCGAGGGGCAGCAGACACGCATGGCGTGTCACTACGGGTACTGACAGCTGACCAGTAAGTGCTCCACGTGGAACATGCAAAAAGAAACCCGGCGCTTGGCCGGGTTTCGAGTGACGCTTGGTTCCACGTGGAACCTGGTGCAGGTCAGAGACGCAGAGGCATCACCACGTGACGCGACTTCTCGCTGCTGGCCTCGCGCACCAGCGCGGAGGAGTTGGAATCACGCAGCTGGATCACCACGTGCTCGTCGCGCAGTGCCGACAGCGCATCCAGGAGGTAGTTCACGTTGAAGCCGATCGCCAGATCGCTGACCGTGGTGTCGGCCTCGATCTCTTCCTGGGCTTCTTCCTGCTCCGGGTTGTGCGCGCTGATCTTGAGGTTGCCCGGCGAGACTTCCACGCGGATGCCGCGGTACTTCTCGTTGGACAGAATCGCTGCGCGCTGCAGCGAGGCACGCAGGGCTTCGCGGTCGACCTTCACTTCGCGGTCGGCGCCAATCGGAATCACCGCTTCGTAATCCGGGAAGCGCCCGTCGATCAGCTTGGAGGTGAACGTCACATCGTCGCGCTTCACGCGGACGTGGCTGCGGCCCACTTCCAACTCGATCTCACGCTCGCCGCTTTCCAGCAGGCGCTGCAGCTCGGTCACGCCCTTGCGGGGCACGATGATCTGGCGCTTGGCGCCGCTCGCCTTTTCCAGGTCGGTTTCGCACAGCGCCAGACGGTGGCCGTCAGTGGCCACGGTGCGCAGTGCATCACCGCGCAGGTCGAACAGGAGACCGTTGAGGTAGTAGCGCACGTCCTGCTGGGCCATGGCGAACGCCGTGCGCTCGATCAGTTCCTTCAAGGTGGCTTCGCCAATTGCGACGCGCTCGGTGGCTTCAACTTCGTCTACAGACGGGAAGTCGTTGGCCGGCAGCGTTGCCAGGGTGAAGCGGCTGCGACCTGCCTGCACCGTGATCTTGTCACCGCTCTGCGAGACGGTGATCCGGCTGCCGTCGGGCAGGGCGCGAATGATCTCGAACAGCTTCCGTGCAGGAATGGTGGTTTCGCCGTCTTCGGCGTCTTCAACCGCGATCCGCGACACCATCTCCACTTCCAGGTCGGTGCCGGTCAGCGACAGCTGACCCTTGTTCACCTGAACCAGGAAATTGGCCAGAACCGGCAGGGTCTGGCGGCGTTCGACCACGTTGACGACTTGTGCCAACGGCTTGAGAAAGGCTTCGCGCTGCAGTGTGAAACGCATGTGGTTCCGTGCCCCTATGCTTTAAAAAATGTGGAATAAATCAAAAGCTTGGTGGTGCTGGTAGAGCCAGAATCGCTGGAAAACACAGTTAAGTATTTGAAAAACAAGGCTTTTATGGCCTCGAAACCCTCTGTATTACCAGCCCCCAAGGGGTGGGGAATGCTGTGGATAACTTTACTCTGAAAATTTCCAGCCGTTTTATCCACATGCTGTCCCGCGCTTGCTACCGGATTCTGCACCGTTTTATGCGGTGACGAGAAGATCTGGGTCCTGCATCATTCGCTCAACTTCCGGATCAGCTTGTCCCAGTCCTCTCGCAGCTTGCCGTCGGTCTCCATCAACGTGCGGATCTGCCGGCAGGCATGCAGCACGGTGGTGTGGTCACGGCCAGCAAAGGCATCGCCGATCTCGGGCAGGCTGTGCTCGGTCAGCTCCTTGGTCAGGGCCATGGCCACCTGGCGGGGACGGGCGAGCGACCGGGTCCGGCGCTTGGACAGCAGGTCCTTGATCTGCAGTCCGTAGTAGTCGGCCACGGTCTTCTGGATGTTGGGAATGCTGATCGCCTGCTGCTGGGCACGCAGCAGGTCGCGCAGGGTTTCCTGGGCGAAGTCGGTGGTGATCGCACGGCCGGTGAAATTGGCGCGGGCGGTCAGGGTATTGAGCGCACCTTCGAGGTCGCGCACGTTGGAGCGCATCTTCTTGGCAATCAGAAACGCCACATCGTCGGGAATCTCCGCACCGCGCTCGCGCGCCTTCGCCAGCACGATCGCGGCGCGGGTTTCGAAGTCCGGCGGTTCGATGGCCACCGAAAGGCCCCAGGCCAGGCGCGACTTCAGCCGTGCTTCCAGACCTTCAACTTCGCGCGGGTAGCGGTCGCAGGTCAGGATGATCTGTTGCTTGCCATCGAACAATGCGTTGAAGGTGTGGAAGAACTCTTCCTGGGTGCGATCTTTGCCGGCAAAGAACTGGATGTCGTCGATCAGCAGCGCGTCCACCTGCTGGAACTGGCGCTTGAACTGGTCCATGGTCTTTTCCTGCAGCGCCCGGATCATGGCGCTGAAGAACTGTTCCGAACGCAGGTACAACACCTTGGCGCCCGGGTTGGCCTGGCGCATGGCATTGCCGGCCGCGAACATCAGGTGGGTCTTGCCCAGGCCGGTGCCCCCGTACAGCAGCAGCGGATTGTGCGCGCGGTCGCCCGGCTTCTGCGCGGCCTGGAAGGCGGCGGCCAGGCCGAGCTGGTTGCTGCGGCCTTCGACGAAGTTGGCAAAGGTGTAGTGCGAATCGAGATTTCCAGCGAACGGCACCATCGGTTCGGCCGGAACCGAAGCGGTGGGCGTCGCAACCGGCGCGATCTGCGCCTCGACCGCCCGCGGACGCGAGCCGATTTCAAGAAATACCTCGCGGAAACCGGCGAAATGCATCAGCAGTTCGCGGATCCGGGCCAGGTACAGTTCGCGAACCTGGTCCACGATGAAGGCATTGGGCGCATACAGCACCAGGCTGTCGGCGCGCAGGTCGGCCTGCAGCGGCTTCAACCAGGTGTGAACGTCCTCCGGCGGAAACTCCGCTTCAAGACGTTCGAGACATTGAGACCAGGCATCCATCGGCAATTTTCGTCTGGGGCCAGTGGATGGGCGCACGAAGCCGCCGCGCCACAGGCCGGAAGGGGAAGAAATGGATGGCGCAGACTACCACCGACGCGGGGGTCCGGGAATGCTTGTCCCACACTTATTCACAAAAACATCCACAGCTATTGCACAGGCCAGTGAAATCCCGTAGTGACATGGACTTGACGGCACCCCAACCAGGTCTATAGAATTTCCGGTTCTTTCCGTCCCCTTCTTACAGAGGCCCAGCATGGCCACCAAGCGCACTTTCCAACCCAGCAACCTCAAGCGTAAGCGCGACCATGGCTTCCGTGCCCGTATGAAGACCGCTGACGGCCGCAAGATCCTGTCGCGTCGCCGCGCCAAGGGCCGCAAAGTCCTGAGCGCTTGATTGCAATGCCGCACTCCGCGGCAGACGCAATCCTGACTGTGAGCAGTTCCGACCCGCGCAAGCGATTTCCTCGCTCTGCGCGGGTTCGTACGCGTGCCGAATATACAACGGTTTTCAACGGCGCCCGCCGTGTGTCCGATCCCCTCATGACCATCCACTGGTGCCAAGGCGACAAGCCGGCCCGGTTGGGTCTGGCGGTGTCGCGCAAAGTCGACCCCCATGCCGTGGGTCGCAACCGGATCAAGCGTGTGCTGCGCGATGCCACACGCCACCTGCGACCGTGCATGAAATCCGGCGATTTCGTCGTGGTGGCGCGCAGCGCCGCCCGTACTGCCAGCAATGCCACCCTTCGCCAGGCCTTTGAACGCCTGTTGCGCCGCCTTGGCGCATTGCCGATGCCGGGCGCGGACGGCACAATGCCGCCGCCCGGGGGCGTTGCCCCTTCCTTGTCCGAACCGGCACCTGCTGCCGGTCCTGCAGAGCCTGCACGCTGATGAACCAGACCCGCGTTTTCCTGATTGTTGCCTGGCTGATGGTGGCCGTTCTGCTGTGGATGGAGTGGGGGCGCGACAAGGCCGCGCCGGCTCCGACCACTCCGGTCGCCACCCAGACCCAGGGCACCGTGCCGGGCCCGGCGGGCAG
>NZ_RHPP01000127.1 GCF_003935715.1 Stenotrophomonas sp. 278
CGGGCCGCACCGCCGCCGCCGGCCCCGGCAGCTCCTGCCATGGAGATGGAAAGGGCCCGCGCCAACGACACCGTAGCGCTGGATGCCATCGCGCTCACCGCCAGTCGGGTTGAGGAGACGGCCTACGCGCCTGCACCAGCGGATGCGCCGGCCAATGGTGGTCAGCTGCGTATCGCCCTCGGGGCCTGGCAGCCTGATTCGCAGTACGCACGCCAGCTGCGCGCCGCCGCACCCGCGCAGGTCTACGCCCTATACCTGAAGGAACGCAACGAACACGCCAACAGCAGCGCGTTCTATCTGGACGTGGCCGACATCCTGCTGGAGCGTGGTCAGCGCGAGTTGGCCATCCGGGTGCTGTCCAACCTGGCCGAAATGCAGCTGGAAAACCGCCATGTGCTGCGCGTGCTGGGTTACCGGCTGATGCAGGCCAAGGCCCCGGAACTGGCCGTGCCGGTGTTCCGCCAGGTGCTGGCGATGGGTGAGGAGGAGCCACAGAGCTTCCGCGACCTCGGCCTGGCGCTGGAAGCAGACGGGCAGATGCAGGCCGCGTTGGATGCGCTCAACGAGGTGGTGATCCGGCCGTGGGACGCCCGCTTCGACGGCATTTCGCTGATCGCGCTGGATGAACTGAACACGCTGGCCAGCCGCCACAAGCTGGACCTGCGCAAGGTCGACCCGCGCCTGCGCCGGGCCATGCCGCTGGACCTGCGGGTGGTGCTGGGCTGGGACAGTGACAACAGTGACATGGACCTGTGGGTGACCGATCCGAACGGCGAGCGGGCCTACTACGGCAACCGGCTGACGTACCAGGGCGGCCAGATGTCGCGCGACTTCACCGGGGGCTATGGGCCGGAACAGTTCTCGCTGCGGCAGGCCAAGCCGGGGGTGTACAAGGTGGAAGCCAACTATTTCGGCAGCCGCGAGCAGCTGGTGACCGGGGCGACCACGCTGACGCTGCGGCTGACCACGAAATGGGGTGGCAAGGGCCAGCAGGACCAGTACGTGACGATGCGCCTGAAAGACAGCAGTGAAACGGTGCTGGTCGGGGAGTTCGAGGTGAAATGACGGCCAACATGAACGGGGCCGCTGGCGCTATAATCGGCGGTCTTGTCCAAGCCTTCATGACTGCCGATATGATCGAGCTCAATCCCGTGCGCCAGCGAATCACCGATCTGACCGATCGTGTGGTCTCGCTCAGGGGGTATCTTTGACTACGACGCCAAGAAAGAGCGTCTGGAAGAAGTAACCCGGGAACTGGAAAACCCGGATATCTGGAACAACCCCGAATACGCCCAGAACCTCGGCAAGGAACGCTCCCTGCTGGACAAGACCGTGGGCGGCATCGCCACGATCCTGGACGGGTTGGGCGAATCCACCGAACTGCTTGAACTGGCTGAAAGCGAACAGGACGAAGACACCGCGCTGGCCGTGGTTGCCGACCTGGACAAGTACCAGAAGCACGTGGAACAGCTGGAATTCCAGCGCATGTTCTCGGGCGAGATGGACAGTGCCGCCGCCTTCGTCGACATCCAGGCCGGTGCCGGCGGCACCGAAGCCCAGGACTGGGCCGAAATCCTGCTGCGCATGTATCTGCGCTGGTGCGAATCGCGTGGCTGGAAGACCGAGCTGATGGAAGTCTCCGGCGGCGATGTCGCAGGCATCAAGTCGGCCACGCTGCGCGTGGAAGGCGACTATGCCTATGGTTGGCTGAAGACCGAAACCGGCGTGCACCGCCTGGTGCGCAAGTCGCCGTTCGACTCGGACAACCGTCGCCATACCAGCTTCACCTCGGTGTTCGTGTCGCCGGAAATCGACGACAACATCGACATCACCATCAACCCGGCCGACCTGAAGACCGACGTGTACCGTTCCTCCGGTGCCGGTGGCCAGCACGTCAACAAGACCGAGTCGGCGGTGCGTATCACCCACGTGCCCAGCGGCATCGTGGTGGCCTGCCAGACCGGCCGCAGCCAGCACCAGAACCGCGACAACGCGATGAAGATGCTGGCCGCCAAGCTGTACGAGCTGGAGATCCAGAAGCGCAACGCCGAAAAGGACGCCGTGGAAGCCACCAAGTCCGACATCGGCTGGGGTAGCCAGATCCGCAACTACGTGCTCGACCAGAGCCGCATCAAGGACCTGCGCACCGGCATTGAACGTTCCGACACCCAGAAGGTGCTCGATGGCGACCTCGATGAGTTCGTTGAAGCCAGCCTGAAGTCCGGCCTGGAAGTCGGCTCCAAGCGCATCGACGCGTAATTCCCCCTTTGTTCCCCCCGCACAAGACCAGCGACCACGCCATGAACGATCAGACCCCCGCGCCGCAGACCCCCGTCGACGAGAACAGCCTCATCGCCGAGCGCCGCGCGAAACTGACCGCGTTGCGCGGACAGGGCATTGCCTACCCGAATGACTTCCGCCGTGAAGACTTCGCCGGCAGCCTGCAGGCCGAGTACGCCGACGCCGAACAGTGGACCGCTGAAACCCTGGAGGCCAACGGCCGCCAGGTGAAGATGGCCGGTCGCCTGATGGCCAAGCGGGTCATGGGCAAGGCCAGCTTCGCCCAGATCCAGGACGAATCCGGCCGCATCCAGCTGTTCCTGCAGGGCAACGCCCTGGGCGACGTCTACACCGCCTTCAAGGGCTGGGACGTGGGCGACATCATTGCCGTGGAAGGTGGGCTGACCCGGACCAAGACCGGCGAGCTGTCGGTGAAGGCGACCAGCATCCGCCTGCTGACCAAGTCGCTGCGTCCGCTGCCGGACAAGTGGCACGGCCTGGCCGATGTGGAGCAGCGCTACCGCCAGCGCTACGTCGACCTGATCGTGACCCCGGAGTCCCGTGATGTGTTCATCAAGCGCTCGCGCATCATCCGTGCGATGCGCGCGTGGCTGGACAGCCGCGACTTCCTGGAAGTGGAAACGCCGATGATGCATTACATCCCCGGCGGTGCCACGGCCAAGCCATTCACCACCCACCATAACGCGCTGGACCTGGACCTGTACCTGCGCGTGGCTCCGGAGCTGTACCTCAAGCGCCTGACCGTGGGTGGCCTGGAGCGGGTGTACGAGATCAACCGCAACTTCCGCAACGAAGGCGTCAGCACCCGGCACAACCCGGAATTCACCATGATGGAGCTGTACGAGGCCTATGCCACGTACAACGAAATCATGGACCTGACCGAGAACGTCATTCGTGACGTCGCCCAGAGCGTGCTCGGTACCACCGAGGTGGAGTGGGATGGCGCGAAGATCGACCTGGGCCCGGCCTTCCGCCGCTGGCGCATGGACGAGGCCGTCCGTCACCACAACCCGGAAATCAGTGCGGCCGACTGCACCGACCGTGAGGCCCTGCTGCGCCACTGTGAACGCCTGAAGATCCGGGTCAAGCCGTCTTACGGCTGGGGCAAGCTGCTGCTGGAGATCTTCGAGGCCACGGTCGAGCACACCCTGATCCAGCCGACCTTCATCACCGACCATCCGGTCGAGGTCTCGCCGCTGGCCCGCGCCAGCGACAACGACCCTGGCTACACCGACCGCTTCGAGCTGTTCATCAACGGCAAGGAGCTGGCCAACGGCTTCTCCGAGCTGAACGATCCAGAAGACCAGGCGGCGCGCTTCCAGGCCCAGGTTGCAGCGAAGGAGGGCGGGGACGACGAGGCCATGCATTACGACGCAGACTACATCCGTGCGCTGGAGTACGGTATGGCCCCGACCGGCGGCCTGGGCATCGGCATCGATCGCCTGGTAATGCTGCTGACCGGCAGCAGCTCCATTCGCGATGTGCTGCTGTTCCCGTACATGCGCCCGGAAAACTGAGAACCCGGTCTCGGATGGCCCGGAACGGGCGGTTCGCCGGGGCTATCGCCAACATGGCCGCGCGAGTATGGTTTCTGCGTGGCCTCATGGATTCCCAGGCACTCTGGCCACGGGTCATTGACGTATTGCGGACGACTGACGGCCGCTTCACACTGTGACCACGATCATGAACTGGGGCGATCATGAGCGGAGGTGAAGCATGCAAGGTGCCGGTGTGCAGAGCGGCGCGGTATCCTTTTCCCAGCCTGTGCCGATGTGGTCCAGGCAGACGACGGAAGCGGCCTTGAATATTGTCATCGTTGACGATCAGACGTCTGCGCGCACCATGCTGCGCCATGTCATCGAAGACATCGCGCCCGAACTCAGCGTGCATGACTTCGGCGACCCGCTGACCGCGTTGGCATGGTGCGAGTCCAATGCCGTCGACCTGCTGCTGCTCGACTACCGCATGCCGGAGATGGACGGGCTGGAATTCGCCCGGCGTTTCCGCCGTCTGCCCAAGCACCGCGACATCCCGGTCATCCTGATTACCGTGGTCGGTGACGAACCCATTCGCCAGGCGGCGCTGGAAGCGGGGGTGATCGACTTCCTGGTCAAGCCGATCCGGCCGCGTGAGCTGCGCGCACGCTGCTACAACCTGCTGCAGTTGCGCCAGCAATCGGAGAACGTCAAACAACGCGCGCTGTCGCTGGAGCAGCGCCTGCTGGCCAGCATGCATGAAGTGGAAGAGCGCGAGCGCGAAACCCTGTCGCGCCTGGCACGGGCCATTGAATTCCGTGATGCCGGCACCAGCGCCTATCTCGAACGCATGGCGCACGTCGCCGGGCTGATCGCCGAACAGCTGGGGCTGCCCGAAGAAGAAGTGCGCCTGATCGAAATGGCCGCGCCCCTTCATGATATGGGTAAGATCGCCATCCCTGATTCGGTGCTGCTCAAGCAGGGTAAACTCAACGACGAAGAGCTGGCGATCATGCGCCGGCACCCCCGGATCGGTTACGAGCTGCTCAGTGGCAGCCAGAACCGGTTCATCCAGGTGGGCGCGCTGATCGCGCTGCGCCACCACGAACGGTTTGACGGCAGCGGGTATCCCGACGGCCTGGTTGGCGAGGCGATCCCGCTGGAAGCGCGGATCGTGGCGGTGGCCGACGTCTTCGATGCATTGATTTCGCCGAGGCCTTACAAGGAAGCATGGAGCATGGACGCCACACTGGCCTATCTGTACGCGCAACGCGGTCGCCTGTTCGACCCCCGCTGCGTGGATGCACTGCTGCGCGGCCGCGCGCAGCTGGACGAGATCTGCGCGCAGCATTCCACTGCGTCTTCCCGACCGGGGATGTGACATGGGCGGTGTGTTCCAGAAAGTGAGGCAGCGTCTCGGTGCGAGCGGTGCCTTGGCGTTGCTGCGCGCGCGGCTGAGCGGCCGACCCGACAGCGAGCACGGCCAGGCGATCGTGCGCATGGTGCTGATCGTGCTGATCCTCGCCTATGTGCTGATGCCGAACGTGCGCAACGACCTGCCGCATCACCAGTACCAGGTGGTGCTGGGCATCGTGCTGACCGGACTCACCCTGTCGGTGCTGCTGTTTGGCTGGCTGCTGGCGCGGCCCGGCCGGTCCGATCCGCGCCGTGTGGCGGGCATGCTGGCCGACTACGGGCTGATCGCCGCCGGCATGGTGCAGATGGGCGAACCGCTGGCCTGGGTGTACATCGTGGTGATGTGGGTGACGGTCGGCAACGGCATGCGCTTTGGCAACCGTTACCTGTATGCGGCCGTGGGCATGGCGCTGGTCAGCTTCGGAGTGACCATGCTGACCACCGATTACTGGCGTGACAACGCGCGGCTCGGTTTTGGCCTGTGGTTAGGGTTGGCCGCGGTACCGCTGTACTTCGCCAGCCTGCTGCGCCAGCTGACCCACGCCATGGACGAGGCACGCCGGGCCAGCGAGGCCAAGAGCCGCTTCCTGGCCAACATGAGCCATGAGTTCCGCACGCCGCTCAACGGCCTTTCCGGAATGACCGAGGTGCTGGCCACCACCCAGCTGGACGAGGAACAGCGCGAGTGCGTGAACACCATCCAGGCCTCGTCGCGCAGCCTGCTGACGCTGGTCGAGGAGGTGCTGGACATCTCGGCCATCGAAGCAGGCAAGCTGCGCGTGGTCGAGGAGGATTTCGCGCTGGCGGACGTCATCCAGTCCATCGGCCTCATCCTGATGCCGCAGGCGCGGGTGAAGCGGCTCGATTACCAGGTCAAGGTCGATGAAGCCGTGCCGCTGCTGCTGCGCGGTGACCTGGGACACCTGCGGCAGATCCTGCTCAACCTTGCCGGCAACGCGGTCAAGTTCACCGAGCAGGGCAAGGTCGAGATCCGGGTCTCCCTGCTGCGCGAGGAGGGCGATGGCCGGGTGCGGCTGCGTTTCGACATTCTCGATACCGGTATCGGCGTCAATCCAGACATGGCTTCGCGATTGTTCAAGGCCTTCGAGCAGGCGGACGTCAGCCTCGGCCGCCGTCATGAAGGCTCTGGACTGGGCACCTCGATCGCGCGCGGACTGGTGGAAGCCATGGGCGGCGAGATCGGCTTCACTGACAACCCGCCACAGGGCAGCCTGTTCTGGTTCGAGCTTGCGTTCGCGCTGCCGCCGGTGGAGCAGGGCCGCTTCACTCCGGCTGTGGCCGGCGAAGCCACGCCGGGCGGGGCGGGCAATGTAATTGCATTTGCCGACCCCTTCCTGCGCCATCGAGCGCGCGTGCGCAGCATGAAGGTGCTGGTGGCCGACGACCACCAGGCCAACCGGCTGGTGCTGCAGCGGCTGCTGCAGAAGGCCGGGCACAAGGTCGTGTGCGTCAACGGCGGTGAAGCCGTGCTCGATGCCATGGCTGAAAGCGACTACGACGTCGCCATTGTCGACCTGCACATGCCGGGCATGAGCGGGCTGGACATGCTCAAGGAGCTGCGGGTGATGCAGTCCGGCGGCGGGCCGCGCACGCCGGTGCTGGTGCTCAGTGCCGACGTCACCCCCGAGTCGATCCAGCAGTGCACGCAGGCCGGTGCGCATACCTTCTTCGGCAAGCCGGTGGTGCCGGTGCGCCTGCTCGATACCCTTGCAGAAATTGCCAGCAACGACGCGCGCAAGCCGCGGGTCAACGTGGTGCCGGCCCCCGCGGCCGGCGTCGGCGTGCTCGATACCGGCGTGCTGGACGAGCTGGCTTCGTTGGGCATGGGCGAGAGCTTCGAGCAGGAATTCATCCGCCAATGTCTGGTCGACGCCAAACAATGCCTGGTGACGGCCAACGAGGCCGGTGAGCGTGGCGACTGGGCGCTGCTGCGCGAGCAGGCGCACGCCATCAAGGGCGTGGCCAGCAACCTGGGCCTGGTGCGGGTGGCGTTCCGCTCCGGCGAGGTGATGCACATGGCCGACTGGCAGCTCAAGAGCGAGTGGAAGGAGCGGATGAAGCAGATCCGCGCAGCGGTGAAGGAAGGCCGACAGGCGTTGGCCGCGCGCATGCACCCCAGTGCGGTCACCGGCGACAGCGACATCGACATCGGATGAGTCCGTGGCGGACGCGCATGGCGCGTCTACCGCGCAGTGACGCGCCATGCGCGTCATGCGTCATTCCTGGCGGCCCTGAACACCGTTCACATAGGAACGGTTATCACTCTGCCAGATGTTTGCATTCCAGCGAACGTGCCCGGTGTAGGATCGCGGCGTGTGGACCCGTCAGGCCTGCCGCCCACCGTCCTCCCTCCAGGCCAACTCGCCGAGGAAACTGCCATGCAAACCATCGAAAAGCTCCCCACCACTCCCTGCGGCTACGCCACCATCCGTACCGAAGCCACGCACGACAATGCCGCGCACTGGTTGTTCATGCACGCTGACGCGGCTACCGGCATCCGTCCGTGCTGCCGCAAGGACATGCTGGATGAAATGTGGACCGTGATGAGCCAGATCACCGCCACCCCGGCCGAGCGCGCCAGCGGCAAGTTGCGTCATTTCGTGCTGGCATCGGACGCCACTGCCTACAACCTGGGGGGCGATCTGGAACTGTTCGCGCGGCTCATCCGCGAAGGCAATCGGGATCGCCTGCTGGCCTACGCGCAGCGCTGCGTGGAAGGCGTGCACCACCTCCATACCGGCTTTGGGGGCGACGTTCGTTCCATCGCGCTGATCCAGGGCGATGCCTTGGGCGGCGGTCTGGAAATGGCGCTGGCCTGCCACACCATCGTGGCCGAAGCGGGCAGTGGCATGGGCCTGCCGGAAGTCCTGTTCGGCCTGTTCCCAGGCATGGGCGCGTACTCCTTCCTGTGCCGTCGCGTGGCCCCGCAGGTGGCCGAGAAGATCATCCTCGAAGGGCGTGTATACAGCGCCGAGGAAATGTATGCGATGGGCGTGGTCGACGTGCTGGTGCCGAAGGGGCAGGGCGTGAAGGCCGTGGAAGACCTGATCCGCCAGCACCAGCGCACCCCGCGCACCTACCTGGCCATGAACGCGGCACGCAATCTGGCTCAGGCGGTGAGCTATGACGAGCTGCTGGAAATCACCAAGATCTGGGTGGAATCCGCGCTCGCGCTGGAAGACAAGTCGCTGCGTACCATGGATCGGCTGATCAAGGCGCAGACGCGTCGTGCCCAGTCCGATGCGGCGTAAGGCCGAATACAGGGGGAATTGAAGGCCCGGCGATTGCCGGGCCTTCTTTGTCTGGCGGTTACTCCGCCGGTGCGTCGCGCAGTTCGCGGCGCAGGATCTTGCCGACGTTGGTCTTCGGCAGCTCCTTGCGGAATTCCACGATTTTCGGGTGCTTGTAACCGGTCAGGTTGGCACGCGCATGTTCCTTGACCTGCTCGGCGGTGAGGTTGGGGTCCTTCTTGACGATGACCACCTTCACGATCTCGCCGGACTTGTCGTCCGGGACGCCCACCGCAGCCACTTCCAGCACGCCCGGCATCATCGCGATCACGTCTTCCACCTCGTTCGGATAGACGTTGAAGCCGGACACCAGAATCATGTCTTTCTTGCGGTCGACGATGTAGAAGAAACCGTGCTCGTCCATGCGTGCCATGTCGCCGGTGTGCAGCCAGCCGTCGGTGTCGATGGCCTTGGCGGTTTCTTCCGGACGCTGCCAGTAGCCCTTCATCACCTGCGGGCCGCGGATGCACAGCTCGCCGACGTCGCCCGGGGTGAGGGTCTGGCCGTCATCGTTCTTGACGCAGGCGTCGGTGGAGGGAATCGGCAGGCCGATGGCACCGTTGTATTCGGCCAGATCCAGCGGGTTGATGCAGGCAGCGGGCGAGGTTTCGGTCAGGCCATAGGCTTCCACCAAAGTGACGCCGGTGACCTTCTTCCAGCGCTCAGCCACGGCACGCTGCACTGCCATGCCGCCACCCAGGGTGACCTTCATGGAGGAGAAATCGACCTGGTCGAAACCGGGAGTGTTGAGCAGGCCGTTGAACAGCGTGTTGACGCCGGTGATCGCGGTGAAGCGGGTCGACTTGAGCTCCTTGACGAAGCCCTTCATGTCGCGCGGATTGGTGATCAGGTGGTTGCAGCCGCCGAACTTCATGAAGACCAGGCCGTTCGCGGTGAGTGCGAAGATGTGGTACAGCGGCAGGGCGGTGATGATCCACTCCTTGCCCATTTCGATGCCCGATGCGGAGATCCACGCCGAAGCCTGCTGCATGTTCGCAACCAGGTTGCGGTTGGTCAGCATGGCACCCTTGGCCACGCCGGTGGTGCCGCCGGTGTACTGCAGGAACGCCACGTCGTCGTGGTCCATTTCCACCTTCGGCAGGGTGTGCTGGCTGCCCAGCTTCAGTGCCTGGTTGAAGCGGATCGCGCCGCGGATGCTGTAGTTCGGCACCATCTTCTTGATGTACTTCAGCACGAAGTTCACCAGCACGCCCTTGGCCCCGAGCATGTCACCCAGACCGGTGGTGATGACCTGCTTGACCTGGGTGTCCGCGATGACCTGCTGCACGGTGTCGCCGAAGTTGTCGACCACCACCAGCACGGCCGCGCCGGAGTCGACCAGCTGGTGCTTCAGCTCGCGCGCGGTGTACAGCGGATTGACGTTGACTACGGTCAGGCCGGCGCGCAGCACGCCGAAGGTGGCCACCGGGTACTGCAGGCAGTTGGGCATCATCAGGGCGACACGGTCACCCTTCTTGAGCTTGAGCTCGCCCAGCAGATAGGCAGCGAACTGCTCGACCAGCGCGTCGGTCTCGCCGTAGGTGAGCACCTTGCCGAAGCTGGAGTAGGCGGGGCGGTCGCGGTACTTGGCAACCGAGGTATCGAATACGGCCGAGACCGAAGCGAATTCGTTGACGTCGATCTCGGCGGGCACGCCGGCGGGATAGCTGTTCAGCCAGGGACGTTCCAGACTCATATTCCCCCTCCAGGAAACGTTGATGGTGTGCGGTGACGGTGAGTATCCGTCGTTTCGGCACCCGGCAGCATACCGGGCCGAATGGAAAACGCGAAGGATTTGTGAAGCAGGTGTGCACGTGGCCTGTTCAGGCCGGCATTGGTACGTGCCTTGGGCTTCATGCGGTGGGGCCAGCGGGACTGTTTTCGCTGCACTGCAGCGCAGCTTCCATCAGCGGAACCGCCCAGTCCGGCGTCCGTCGCAGCTGCCCGGCATCGTCCGGCTCGGGCCATACCAGGTGACCGGACTCCATCTGGAGCACCAGCTGCGGATCCGGTACCGCCTCGCCAGGCGCGGCGTCGGCGCTGTTGTCGTACACCTGGAGTTGCGCCAGGCGTGGCATCAGGGCACTCAGGTTGGCCAGCGCCAGCGGATAGCGACGACGGATGTCTGCTTCGTTGATCGGGTGGCCACCGGCAAGTACACGGGCCTGCACCCGGGCCAGATGATGCTCGGGCGAGGGCAGCCCGCAGTACCACATCAGCACGTCGTGGGTGGCGGTGGCCTCGGCCAGCAGGGCGGCAATGGAGCGGCCGCCCAGGGTGGTCTCGAACGCGTGGTTGCGGCCTTCGGCCAGGGCGCGCTTGATCCGCTCCACGCCTTCGGTCCAGGCCTGCGCGTTGGCCTGGGTCGGGTCCATGCCCATTTCGGTACGCAGCTGGCGGGCCCAGCTGTCCGGGTTGAACCAGTCCAGCCCGGCCTGGCGCAGCAGGTGCCCGCCGATGGAGCTCTTGCCGGCCCCGTTGACCCCGGCCAGCACGAACAGGAACGGGCGCGGCATCAGTAGCCGGTACCGGCGGCGACCTTGCCCTTCAGACGTGTGGGTTTGCGCAGCAGGGCGCGCGCCTTGCTGCCGGCCCCGGCCGCATCCAGCGAAGACAGGCGGGCGTCAAAGCTGTCGCGCAGCTGCTGCAGGACCGGGCTTTGTTCCCGCAGCGAGGCCAGGTCACGCTGCAGGCCCACGACCTGCGCCTGCAGGGCCTGGTACTGCTCGGCCGAGATGATCACCGCCTGCGGTTCGTTGTGGTTGGTGACCAGAACTGCCTGCTGGTCACGCACGTCCTGCATGACCTTGCGCCAGTGCTCCTTCACCGACGAGGCGGTGGTGCGGGTCAGCTCGGTGATCGGGTCGAACTTGAGGGCGTGCAACATGGCGGAGATTCCGGCAGCAGCGATGGCCCGAGCATAGCGCGGATGGGATGAAATGGGAATTTTATGAGAAATAGGAAAAGCAGGGGTTCAGTGTGGTGATGGGCGGTAGCGCCGGCCGTTGGCCGGCCCCACAGGGGCGCGGCCCCCCCCCCCCCCCCGCCGACCCCCGCCCCCCCCCCCACCCCAGGCGGGGGCGGGGGGGTAAAAAAAAAAACC
>NZ_RHPP01000128.1 GCF_003935715.1 Stenotrophomonas sp. 278
GGCCCACCGCCACGGTGAACGCCCCGCCCTGCGGCCGCCAGCCGGTCTCGGTGCGCGCGTAGGCCTGCAGCGTGCCCGAGGTGGCGTCCCAGTCAGCCGTGGTCACCACCACCAGCTGGGTGGTGCCTTGCAGGGGATCGACGGCCCAGGCGGGCAGGGCGCAGGCCAGCACAACGGTGGCAACAGCGGTTCGCAGGTACGGCAGCATCGTCAACTCCGGCAATCAGGTGTCGATCAGGTGTTCAATCCGCTCCAGGTTCACCCCCAGCTGGCGGTGCCGGTCCGGGTTGGCATGGCAGAGCAGGACAAACAGAAAGTCCAGCAGCGACTGCAAGGCTGAACGGTACAACAGTTGTGCCATCGAGGGCGACGCGTCATGCGCGCACACCACCAGCGCCGCATCGGCGTGCGCACGCAGCGGGTTGGCGCTGTGGCGGGTGATCGACACCACCTTGCCGCCCATGTCCTGGAACTGGCGCGACAGCTGGTACAGCTGCGGCAGCTTGCCGAATTCAGAGAACACCAGCAGCACATCCCCCGCGCGCACCGCGGAAAGGTTGGCCATCATCAGAATCGGGTCGGCATGGTGCACCGTGAGCATGCCCAGCAGCGAAAGCCGCATCGCGAACTCACGCGCATACAGGCCATCGTCGCCCAGCCCGTATACGAACACCTTGGGTGCACCGTCCACCAGCGCCACGATGCGCTCCACGTCGGCCTGCGCGTTGGCCACCCGGGTTTCGTCGTCGGCCGCCTGCCGGCTCTGGCGCAGACGCTCGCCCAGCTGCGCATAACCGTTGCCCGGCTCACCCGCCGGTGGTGCCGCCTGCGGGTCGCTGCCGGCGCGCGCCACGGCCTGGCCCACCGAGTACTTCAGGTCCGGGTAGCCCTTGAAGCCCAGCTTCTGGCTGAACTTGACCACGCTGGACTGGCTGATGCCCAGCGCGCTGGCCAGCTGCTGCGACGAGTAGTCGCGCAGCAGGTGGGCGTTGTCCAGGATGAAGTCCCCGATGCGGCGTTCAATCGCCGACATCTGGTCGCGTTCAGAGCGGATTTTCAGCAAAGGCGGCATCGGTTACCAACGTGGCGGCGTGATCATTTCCAACCCCTGCACCTCGGTGATCCCCAACCCCGGCGCGTCACTGATGGTGATCTCGGACTCGTTGAAATGCACGCCCCCGGTGACCGGGTTGAACCGACCCAGCGACGGCCCGTCCAGGTCCACCTTGGTGATCACATCGCTCTTGGCCACCGCCAGGTGCACGGCGGCGGCCACGCTGATGCTCGACTCGATCATGCAGCCGATCATGCACGGCACTCCGTAGATCGCCGCAATGTCGGCAATCCGGATCGCATTGGACAGGCCGCCGGTCTTCATCAGCTTGATGTTGATGATGTCGGCCGCGCGCTGCTGGATCAGGTCGAACACCTGGCCCGGGTTGAACACGCTTTCATCGGCCATCACCGGTGTGTTGACCCGGTCGGTCACGTACTTCAGCCCGCTGATGTCGGCTGCCTTCACCGGCTGCTCCAGCAGTTCCAGCACCACCCCGGCCTCTTCCAGCGTGCGCATGGCCTGCACCGCCTGCTTGGCGGTCCAGCCCTGGTTGGCGTCCAGGCGCAGCAGGGCACGGCCCTGCACCGCGGCGTGGATCGCCTTCACCCGTTCCACGTCCAGCCCGATGTCCTTGCCGACCTTGATCTTCAGCGACTCGAAACCGCGGTTGATCGCCGAAAGCGAGTCCGCCACCATCTTGTCGATGTAATCCACGCTGATGGTGATGTCGGTGGTGATCACCGGGTCGCCACCGCCCAGCATCTGGTACAGCGGCGCGTCGTGCAGCTGTGCCCACAGGTCATACAGCGCGATCTCCACCGCCGCCTTGGCGCTGGTGTTGCGCTCCAGCGACGACTGCACCAGCGCGCAGTTGCGGTTGAGGTTGGCCACCCCCTGGCCGATCAGGCGCGGTTTGATGAAGCGCTCAATCGCTTCAATGATCGAGCCGTGCGTATCGCCGGTGATCACCGCCGTCGCCGGCGCTTCGCCATAGCCGGTGTGGCCGCTGTCGGTGCGGATCAGCACCACCACGTCTTCCACGGTGTCCACCGTGCGCAGCGCGGTCTTGAACGGCGTTTTCAGCGGCACGCGCAGCATGCCCAGTTCAATATCGGTGATTTTCATCAAGGGGTCTTGGCACGCATGCGTTGGATGTTGGTGATGCGGTCGATGTAGCTGGCGGTGTCGCTGGCCATCATCGGCTCCAGCGGAGTCACCGAAACGCCGTTGAGGTGGGCCTGCACACGGCTGCCGTCCGGGGCAAACCAGCTGCCCCCGGCGGTGTCGTGGATCATCCAGGTGTTGCCGCCGAAGTGACCCAGGGTCAGCATCACGTGGCCCGGAATGTAGACCAGGTCGCCGGGCTGCAGGTTCTTCACCGCTTCCATGCGCTTGGCCTTGCCGTCTTTCGCGGTGAAGGCAATGCGGTCCAGTGCCAGGCTGACCGCCTGCGCGCTGGTGTTGCGCGGCATCAGGATGCCGAAGCTGCGGTACACCTCCGAGACGAAGCCGCTGCAGTCGCGGGTGTCATACGAATGGCCCCAGCCGTAGCGCTCGCCGAGGAATTTGAACGCCTGTGTGTACAGAGCGCGCGGGGTGAGTTCCAGATAGGCTTCGCTGGTGTCCTGTGAGCGGGCGATCAGCGCCGGTACCAGGGCAAGCGAGCCGTCGTCATTGCGCACCGGCAGCTGCACCACATGGCTGGCGTGCGCCTGCTGGCCGTTCACCGGCTGCTGCAGCGGCCAGTCGACCAGCGCTGGCAGGCGCACGCCCATGTCCAGCTGCAGGCGCGAAACGCGCGGTTCTTCCGGGGTGAACGTGGTGAATGCAGTGGCCCCGGTCACCACGCGGTAGTGCTCCGTTGCGCCGTAGCCCAGCACCGTCGCTTTGTCGCCCACGCCCACGTAGCGCTTTTCGATCCAAGCCGTGTAGCGCTCGCTGGTGACGAACAGCCACTGGCCATCCGCGCTTTCATGCAGCACCGCCACCGCATCGCCCGGGAACAGCGCTGATTCCTGGAAGCGGTCGATATCGGTATCACCCGGGCGGCTGAACACCCGCAGCATCGTCGGGAAGGTGCGCAGCGCCGCGCGGTGCACCACCAGTCCGTACTGCAGCGGGCGGGTCGCGGCAATCGCGTCGCGACCGGCATTGGCGACGATGGCCGCGCGCTGTTCAGCGCTGATCGGCTGGCCGTCTTCGCCATACAGCGGTTTCTCGGGCCAGCGCGACAGCGCATCAAGGTCGGCTTTGACCTTGGCCCGGGTCAGCGAAGCCGGCAGCGCCGCCAGGTCATGAATGGAGGGATCGTTCGCCCGCATCCGCGCGTTCTGCGCATCGATGTCGGGTCGGCTGAGCAGAATCCGGTCCGCCTCGGTAGAGTCGAGCGCCGGCCTGCCCGCGCCGTCGTCCTGCTGGTCGGACCAGAACTCCGGGTACAGGAACGAGTCGGTCAGCCCGATGACATCGCCATACCCCGAAAGCGGCCGCGCCGCCTCCTGCGCCCCCGCGCCAGCGGCGACCGTCAACAACAGCGCCAGCGCCACGGCGCGCACCCGTGACCCGGCCTGATCCCCGCGCGTCGTCATCGTGCGCAACCGCGATCCGGCCTGGCTCCCGTAGTGACACGCCATGCGTGTCATCGACCCAGCATCAACGCCCATCAACGGCCACCCTCCAGAAAACCCAATGGAATATTTATTCCTTCCGCAACCAAAAGCAAGAATAAATTATTGACCACCTACCCGCCGCGTGTTACACAGCGATGACCACCCGCACCTTCGGAAGTGTCGCCGTGGAATCCGCAGTTCGCAAACCGCACCCGCTCCGCCGCTTCGCCTGGCACACCGCAGCCTGCCTGCTGCTGGTGTCGCCGGCGCTGTGCGCGCAGCCGGTGCCTGCGCTGCCGGATCTCATCGCCAGCATCGACGCCGGTCACTTCGTCCAGGCCGACGCCGACATCACCCGCGCGCTGGCCGATGCCAACCTCAGCCAGGACCAGCGCGACGCCTACGCCTTCCAGCGCGAGCGCATGCGCCGCATCCTCCTGGACTTCACCCTCGACGCCGCGGCCGCGCAGGCGCAGGTACGCAAGCAGATTCCCGACCTCACCGCCGACGAATTCGCCCGTTGGGACGCGCAGGGATATCTGGAGCATCTGGACATCGACGGTGAGCGCCGCTGGTTCAAGCGTGCGCCGTCCAACCTGTTCCGGGTGAGTGCTGAGGCGCGTGCAAGGCGTGCGCCCGGCGTGCCGGTGCCGAAGGACGGTCCGTATGAAGTCGTCGGCCCGCATCATGAGGAAGTGGTGGCCGCCGCGCGTTCGTATCGACCAACGGTCGATACCTACCGGGGGAACGGCGGCGATCATCATTCCGCGGCATCCACCACCGGCGACCGGAATGCCGGTAGCCCACGACCGTTGGTCGTGGGCCCGCAATCCCTCACCCCGCGCCACGTCACCGTCACCCAATCGCTCACCGTCAAACCTGACGCGGTGCCCGCCGGCGAAACCATTCGCGCCTGGATCCCGTACCCGCGCGCCATCCCCGGTCAGCAGGAAAACATACGCTTCCTCGGCAGCAGCGGCGGCACCGCGCCGGCGCAGATCGCCCGGGAAGACACCCAACAGCGCAGTGCCTACCTGCAGGCCCCCGCCGTCGCCGGCCAACCGACCCAATTTGAAGTGCGCTACGAACTCACCGTATACGCGCGCCACACCGACATCGACCCCGCCAAGGTGCAGCCCACTCCGAACGACCCGGCACTGCAACCCTACCTGGCCGAGCGCGCCCCGCATGTCGTGTTCACCCCGGCGCTGCGCGCGTTCTCCCAGCGCGTGGTCGGCAATGAAACCCACCCCTACCGCATCTTCGAAAAACTGTTCGACGCCGTTGACCAGATCCCCTGGGGCGGCGCACGCGAATACTCCACCATCTCCAACATCAGCAACTACGCCCTGCACGCCGGTCACGCCGACTGTGGCCAGCAGACCCTGCTGCTGATCGCGCTGCTGCGCCTCAACGGCATTCCCGCACGCTGGCAGTCCGGCATGGTCTATTCCGATGACAGCATCGGCTACAACAACCTGCACGACTGGGGCGCGGTGTACCTCGCGCCCTACGGCTGGGTGCCGATGGATGTCACCACCGGCCGCCTGCACAGCCGCACACCCGCGCTGCGCGACTTCTACCTGGGCGGCCTGGACGCCTACCGCATCGCCTTCAACGACGATTACGACCGGCCCCTTGTGCCGGCGAAGAAACACCCGCGCTCGGACACGGTCGACAACCAGCGCGGTGAAGTGGAGTGGTCCGGCGGCAACCTGTACTACGACCAGTGGACCTACGACTTCCAGTCGCACATGAAATAACCCACCACCACCATTTCACAATCTGCAGGAGAGAGCAGGGGATGAAAGCGAACAGTTTGAAGCGGGCGGCGCTGTGCGTCGCACTCGGGGCGTGTCTTGGCATCGTGGCACCCGGCATCGCCTGGGCCCAGGCGGTCAGCGGTGCGGTCGCCGGTCGTGCCACCGCCGGTGACCAGGTCACCGTCACCAGCACCAGCACCGGGGCCAGCCGCAGCGTCACCGTCGGCAGCGACGGCAGCTACCGCCTCGGCCAGCTGCCGGTGGGCGACTACCGCCTGCAGGTCAGCCGCAACGGCGAAGCCCTCGGCGACAGCGTTGCAGTCAGCGTTGCCATCGGCGGCACCACCACCGTCAACCTGGCCAGCAGCGGCGACGTGGTCAATCTGGACGCACTGCAGGTGGTGGGCACGCGCGTGGTCAATCGCGTGGATGTGTATTCCACCGAGACCTCCTTCAACGTCAACCGCCAGGAGGTCTCGCGCCTGCCGGTGGCGCAGGACCTGTCGGCCGTCGCGCTGCTCGCGCCCGGCGTGGTCGGCGGCAACTCCACCTTCGGCGGGCTGTCGTTCGCCGGCTCCTCGGTGGCCGAGAACGCGGTCTTCATCAATGGCCTCAACGTCACCGACATGTACACCCGGCGCGGCTTCTCCAGCGCACCGTTCGCGTTCTTCAGCGAATTCCAGGTCAAGACCGGTGGCTACTCGGTGGAGTTCGGCCGTTCCACCGGCGGCGTCATCAATGCCGTGACCCGCTCGGGCAGCAACGAATTCGAAGGCGGCATCGAAGTCACCGCCGAGCCCGCGGCCTGGCGCTCCAGCGGCCGCGACCATTTCCACCGCGACGGCACCGCCCATTCCTACGCCAGCCGCGACGACAGCAGTTTCTTCAAGACCAACGTCTGGGCCAGCGGCCCGGTGGTGAAGGACAAGCTGTTCCTGTTTGCCATGTACGAGCAGCGCGACGAGCACGGCCACAACACCTCCAATGACGCCCTGACCTGGTTCAAGAACGAGGCCGACAACGGCTTCTGGGGCACCAAGCTCGACTGGAACATCACCGACGACCACAGCCTGGCACTGCTTGCCTTCAGCGACGAAGGCGAAACCACCGCCGGTGCCTACAACTACGACTGGGACGACAACGTCATCGGCGCGTGGGGCGGCGACTCGGTCACCGAAAGCGGCGGCAGGAACTGGTCGGCCACCTACACCGGTCACTTCGGCGAGACCTTCACCGCGCGCGCCATGGTCGGGCAGAACAACCAGCGTGCGTTCACCCGTTCCTCGCTGGACGAAGCCTGCAGCCCGGTGTTCACCGACGCCAGCTACGCGCCGCGCCTGGGCCAGTTGAACGGCCTGCGCCCCGGCTGCCACCCCACGGGCACCGCCGTGGCCGAGCGCGATGACACCCGCGACGTTGCCCGCCTGGACTTCGAATGGCAGCTTGGCAGCCATCTGCTGCGCTTCGGCGTCGACCGCGAGCTGATGACCACCGAGCAGAGCACCCGCTATCCCGGTCCCACCCAGCTCAGCTACACCGCCTATGTGGCGCGCCCCGGCGACGAAGTGTGGGACGGTGCCAACGCCTATGTGCCGGCTGGCGTGACCGAGATGCTGCGCGGCCGCAACCGCGTGTCCGGCGGGACCTTTGAAACCGAAGCCAACGCCTTCTACCTCGAAGACATCTGGAACATCACTCCCAACCTCATGCTCAACCTGGGCGTGCGCTGGGACCGCTTCGAGAACCGCACCGCCGACGGCGACGCCTTCATCAAGATGGACGACCTCATCGCCCCGCGCTTCGGCTTCAGCTGGGACATGAAGGGCGACGGCACCACCAAGCTGTTCGGCAACGCCGGCCGCTACTACCTGCCGGTCACCAACAACATCAACGTCAACTTCGCCGGCGGCCTCACCGACGAGTACACCTATTACGTGCTCAACGGCTGGCAGACCCAGGCCAACCCGGTCACCGGTGCGCCGTATGCCGCGCCGATCATCGGCCAGCAGGTCGGCCCGGTCGACACCCGCATGAACACCGGGGCCGCCGACCTGCGCCAGAGCGTGGACCGCGACCTCAAGGCGGTCTATCAGGACGAGTACATCCTTGGCTTCCAGAGCATGCTCAACCAGGCATGGTCGTGGGGCGTCAACGCCACCTACCGGCGCATGACCCGCGCGCTGGATGACATGCGCATCAACTACACTCCGTGCGGCCCCACCGGCACCACCCTGTGGCCAATCGCAAACCCGGGCGAGAGCCTGACCCTGTGGGGCGACTCCAGCATCGGCTGCGCCGAGGAAGGCTGGATCACCATCGACACCGCCAACAGCGGCTACCGCAAGGGCGGCAGCGGCGAAGTGGTCGGCTATTCCAAGCCCAAGCGCACCTACAAGGCGCTGGAATTCCAGATCGACCGCGCCTGGGACGAGAAGTGGCTGTTCAACGCCTCCTACCTGTGGTCGCGCAGCGACGGCAACTTTGAAGGCCCGGTCAACTCGGACACCGGCTACGGCGACACCGGCATGGTCCAGCACTGGGACCATCCCGCCAACAACGAACGCTATGGCGTGCTGTTCAACGACTTCCGCCATCAGTTCAAGCTGCGCGCCGCCTACGCGCTCAATGAAATGTGGAGCTTCGGCACCACCTTGCAGGTGCAGTCCGGTGGCCCGGTCACCGCGTTCGGCGTGATGTGGCCGAACGACAGCACCGCCGGTGGCAGCACCTCCAGCGAAAGCAGCGGCGGCGGCACCGGCTGGCTGTGCGTGGCCAACTGCAGCGGCACCTACGCCGAGCGCGAGTTCGAATACAGCCCGCGCGGGGCCTATGGCCGCCTGCCGTGGACCTGGACCATGGGAGCCAACGTCACCTGGCGTCTGCCGGTGGAGGGCGTGGACCTGAGCGTGCGGCTGTCCGTGTTCAACCTGTTCAACAAGCAGGAGGTGGTCAACGTGCACCAGCGCTATGAAGCCCAACCCGGCCAGTACCGCGAGAGCACGTTCAACACCGGCACGCGTTGGCAGGCCCCGCGGTACACGCAGCTGCAGGCGACGTGGAATTTCTGATGGGAGGGCGGGAACGCGGAATGGTGCGCTTTCTTCAACCCGTGATCGCGCGCTCTCTCGAAACCGTGATCGCGCGCTGTCGTAGAGCCGGGCTCTGCCCGGCTGCTTTTCCGCGGCACCCAACCAAGCCGGGCAAGACCCGGCTCTACGCGTTGCTGTTCATCCCCACGGTGGCGTTTGCTTCCCCCTTCACCCCACTGCTGGACGAAACCGTCCAGCACTACCCGGTCGAAGGCATCGCCATGGCCGTGGTGGAAAACGGCCAAACCACCTTCACCGCCACCCGCGGCGAAGGCATCACCGAACACACCCGCTTCAAGATCGCGTCCAACACCAAAGCCATGACCGCCGCCGTCCTGGCCCGCCTGGTCCAGCGCGGTGTGTTGCACTGGAACGACCCGGTCATCAAACACCTGCCGCAGTTCCGCATGCACGACCCCTGGGTCACCGAACACATGCAGGTGCGCGACCTGCTCATCCACAACAGCGGCCTCGGCCTGGGCGCGGGCGATCTCATGCTGTGGCCCGAACCCAACGCCTACACCCGCGCCGACATCATCGCCGGCGTGGCCCACCTGAAACCCGTCACCAGCTTCCGCAGCGGCTACGCCTACGACAACCTGATGTACGTCGTTGCCGGTGAAGTCGCCGCCGCCGCCGCCGGCAAACCCATCGACGTGCTGCTGCAGGAAGAGCTGTTCACCCCGCTCGGCATGAGCGGCTGCCAGACCGACCCCGCCCAGACCTCGCTCGCCGCCGGTGGCGTGCGCTGCAGCCTGCGCGACATGACCCGCTGGATGCAGGTGCTGCTGGACCCCACGCGGGTGCCCGATTGGCTCAACGCCGAACAGCGCCGCCTGCTGTGGACCGCGCACATGCCCATGCCCCTCGGCGAGCGCCAGCGGCGCTGGGACAACGCGCATTTCTCCGCCTATGGCTACGGCTGGCGGCTGTCGGACATGGACGGCCAGTTCAAGGTGGCCCACACCGGCACGTTGAGCGGCGCGTATTCCTCGCTCGCCCTGCTGCCAGACAGCAAGGCGGGCGTGGTGATACTGATCAAAGGCGAACGCGAAAACGCCCGCACCGTGCTGATGCAGGCCGCATTGAAGACGCTCACGACCGGTCAATCCGCATCGATTGCCCCGTACGTCACTGACCTCGCGACCGAACAATCTGCCCGCCGCAACGCCGGCGACACCCGCCCCGACACCTCCGCCCGCACCCCGGCCCCCACCACCGTCACCTGGCAGGGCATCTACCACGACCCTTGGCTCGGCACCGCCCACCTCTGCCCGGAAAACGGCAAGCTCCGCTTCAGCGTCGAAAAATCCCCGCGCCTGCGCGGAACCGTGATGCAGCTCGATTCCCGTTGGCTGGTGCAGTGGGATACCCTCGGGGCGGACGCCGAGCCCTGGCTGCAGGTAGCGCCGGGCACACCGCACACCCTGACCCTGCGCGCCATCGACCCGGATATCGACTTCAGCTATGACTACCAGGACCTGCATTTCACGCGAACCGGCAGTTGCCCCCGGTAGGTCACGACCGTTGGTCGTGACGGCGCTCGCGCTGACCCTGACCGCCACCACCGCCCACGCCCAACCCGTCCACACCGCCCTGGTCCGCACCGCCGAACAGGCCGGCCTGGTCGACATCACCACGCTCTCGCCCGACATCCAGCGCGACATGCGCTATGCCGGCAGCAACAACTTCACCGGCCGCCCGGTGCCCGGGTACGACGCGCCCAAGTGCCTGCTGCTGGAGCCCGCCGCCGCCGCCCTGGCCAAGGTCGAAGCCAGCCTGCGCGCCGAAGGCTTCGGCTTGAAGCTGTTCGACTGCTACCGCCCGGAGCAGTCCGTGCAGGCGTTCGTCGACTGGGCCAACGACCCCCTCGAGGTCTCGCGCAAGACCCTCCAGTACCCCGGCATCGACAAGCCGCAGCTGCTCGGCGGCTACATCGCCGAATCTTCCGGCCACAGCCGCGGGGCCACCGTGGACCTGGGTCTGGTCGACTGCCGCAGCGGCACCTGCACCGACGTGGACATGGGCACCGACTTCGACTACTTCGGCCCCGAAGCCCACACCGACGCCGCGCAGATCACCACCACCCAGTACAACAACCGCCAGCGCCTGCTGGTCGCCATGCAGGCGCAGGGCTTCCGGAACTACCCGCTGGAATGGTGGCATTACACCCTGCACCCCGAGCCCGACCCGCGCACCGCCTACGACGTCCCCGTGCGCTGACGGCGTCCCCGTACAATACGTACGGACGCCATTCGCCCGGAACGCAATGAATCTGCCGCTGCACTTTGGACTGCTGGGAACCCTGGAAGCCGGCCTTATCGCGCTGCTCGTTGGACTGCTGGTCTACAGCCTGTGGCAGCGCCTGTGCCGCTGGGCCGGCTGGAGCATGGGCCATGCGGTTGGCTGGGCGTGCTTCATCGCCGTGATCATCAGCGCCGGCATCGACGCCTGGAAGCTGTTCTACATGGGCATCGTGCGGCTGGAGTCGCCGTTCTACGCGCGCATGTACCTGGCCACCATCCACGATCCCAACGAACTGGGCTCGCGCGTGGTCATTGAAGTGGCCGGCGCGCTCGCCGGTGTGGCCTTGGGATGGATGATATTCAGTTCCCGGTCAGGCGAAAAAACTGAGACATCGAACTGATTTCCCGTTTGGCGCGCGTTAAACGCCGGCGCGCTGAATGCGCACATTACCGACCTGTCACCTGCGCGTAACCGAGCCGGTAATGCACGCATCTGCGTGAGTGGTTAAGACCGCGTGCGCACGCCGGTTGCAGCCCAAGATCGATTCACAAACGCGGTGGCAGGGTAGGGGCCGTACGGAAACAACGACCCGTGCAATACCTCTTTGACGGAGACCACCCCAATGACGAATCGCAACCGCAAGCCCCTGATTGCCCTGTTGATCGCCGCCGGCAGCGTGATGGCCCTTCCGGCAATGGCGCAGACCGCGCAGCAGAGTGCCGCCCAGGCCCAGCAGCAGGCCGCCCAAGCGCAGCAGGCCGCCGGTGCCGCCGACCAGGCC
>NZ_RHPP01000129.1 GCF_003935715.1 Stenotrophomonas sp. 278
CGCGCCGGCAGCGCCGCGCCGCCGACCAGCAGCAGGCGCTCGCCCTGCAGGCGGTACAGCGCGCCCACTTCTGCATTCAGTCGCGCACACAGGGTGCGCAGGGCTTCGTCTGCCAGCACCCGCGGGTCCGGGTCGCCGCGCAGGCTGACCGTCACCGCGTTCTCGCCTTCCTGCAACCACAGCGCGTCGGCCGCGATACGCCGCGACTGGATCGCCTTCATCACCGTCACCGCCATCAGCAGGAAGCAGATCCCGCCGATGGTGCGGTTTACGAACGAGAACGCCGAGTTCGTACTGGCCGGCGCGATGTGGTAACCGATCATCAACAGGATCGTCGATCCCACCGCGACCAGGAACGGTACCTCGACGCGGCGCTGGAACAGGGTCACCCCCACCGCCATGAAATAGGTCAACCACACCGCGTAGCCCAGCGGCACCACGAACTCCAGGCCCATCGTCAGGGCCATCAACCCGGCCGATGCCAGCCAGATCCAACGATCGCGTGCGGTGGGCGCAGAATTCATGGGGTGTCCCGATACAAAAGATTTCTGATGTTACCTGAACACGTTAAAGGGGTGTTATGCGTCAATAGGTAGCCACTTTCGGCTTTTTCTTGACAATTTATTCACATTTGAACGTTCAAGGCACCGCGTGTCGCATGGCCCGTGGCGATCTGCGATTGGGAAGTGCCTTTCGGCCTACCGCCTGTCGCCCGCAATCGCGTACAGTTGAGTACTGACCCCCACCTGCCACCCGCGCACCGGTTCGCCTGCGGTGGTAATCCATTGGGTCATCATCTGTCTTTGAGGAAGTCGAGCATGTCCGAGCCCCTTCGCGTCCTGATGGTTGAAGACCAGAACGATCTGCGTGAGCTGATGGGCCAGGCCTTGCAGGACTTCGGCATCGAGATCCACACCGCCGTGGATGGCCCGGAGGCGCTGCAGATGATCGAGCAGCACGGCGACTTCGACGTGGTGTTCAGTGACATCAGCATGCCCAACGGCATGACCGGCGTGCAGCTGAGCGAACATGTCGCCCGTGCACTGCCCAACGCGCGGATGATTCTGTCGTCCGGTTATGCCCGCTCGCAGCTGGATGAGCCGCTGCCGGACCACGTGGAATTCCTGCCCAAGCCGTACCGGCTCAATCAGCTGATCAAGCTGCTCAAGGCTCCCGCCACCGCACCGTGACCGTTACCGGCGTGAACGCTTCATGTCACGCCGCAACAATTCACATCGGCTTGCAGCGCCGGTTGGATAGTGAACCTGTCTTCCGTATGACAGGGCACACGGAATGCTCGACAGAACACAGGAACTGGAACGGATCGCGCTGATTGAAGCGTTGAATGTGCTCGACCCGGCGCTCGGCCGGGCGCTGGACCCGATCACCGAACTGGCTGCATTTACCTTCGGCGTCCCCATCGCGCTGATCTCCATCGTGGACAGCGATGCGCAGCACTCCATTTCCCGCGTAGGACTGGAGTCGCTGGTGCGGGTGGAGCGCCAATGGTCCATCTGCGCCTGCGCGATCGAGTCGCACGCGGTGCTGCAGGTGTCCGACCTCAGCCAGGACCCGCGCTTCAACAACAACCCGGCGGTCACCGGACCGGAGCATCTGCGCTTCTACGCCGGTGCCCCTCTCGTGACCCGCAGCGGAATCGCGCTGGGTGCGCTGTGCCTGATCGACCGCCAGCCCCGTGTGCTGGACGAGGACGAGATCCGCCAGTTGCAGACCCTCGCACGGCTGGTGGTCAACCAGATGGAACTGCGGATGTCGCTGGGCCGGCGCGATGCAGTGAGCGGCCTGCCCAACCGCCAGCAGTTCCAGTCTGACCTGGGCGTGCTGGGCCGGCAGGACGGCGGCCACCACTACACCGGCGTGCTGCTGGACGTGTTCGACCTGCAGAGCACCACCGATGCCGGCCAGGTGCTGGGCCTCAAGCCGGTGGAGTCGCTGCTGCGGCAGGCCTCGCTGCGGGTGCAGGACATGATCGGCGAGTTCGCCCAGGTCTACCACGTGGCCGCCACCCGCTTTGGGTTCGTGTTGCGCGACCAGTCCCGCGAACAGGTGGAAGCCCTGCTGGACCGGTTGCGGGAGCGCATGCGTCGCCCGTTGATGGTGGGCAGCATTCCGATGTCGCCGCAGTTCCATGCCGGCGTCTGCGCATTCCGGCCCGAACCAGACCAGACCGCCGACCTGCTGCGCAAGTGCCTGGTTGCCATGCACCATGCGCTGCAGACCGACGCCTGTGTGTGCTGGTACTCCAAGGACCGCGACGAATATCTGCGGCGGCGTTACCGCTTGGCCTCCGATGCCGGGCGCGGCCTGAGCCAGGACCAGTTCACCCTGGTCTACCAGCCGCGCTTCGACCTGACCAGCGGCGTGCCGGTATCGGCCGAGGCGCTGCTGCGCTGGACGCATCCGTCGCTGGGGCCGGTCAGCCCCGCGGAGTTCATTCCGGTGCTCGAATGCACCGCGCTGATGCCCACCCTGAGCCGTTGGGTGGCGGAGCAGGCGGTGCAGCAGGCGGCGCGCTGGCAGAACGTGCTGCCCGGTTTTGCGGTGTCGCTGAATCTCTCGCCGCGCGACTTCGATGACGAGCAGCTGTGGCAGCGCATGGCCGAGCGCCTGCAGATGTACGGCCTGCCCGCTTCATTGATCGAAATTGAAATCACCGAAGGACAGTGGCTGCACAGCCACCCCGCTGCCCTGCCCCAGCTGAGAGCCATGGCTGCCGCCGGCGTTCGCGTGGCGATTGATGACTTCGGCAGCGGCTACAGCAACTTCGGATACCTGGCGGAGGTGCCGATCAGCCACATCAAGATCGACCGCAGCCTGATCACGGGGCTGGCCGAATCGCGTACCGCGCGCCTGAAAGTGGATGCGATCATCCGGCTGGCCGAGCAGCTCGGTTACCGCACCGTCGCCGAAGGCGTGGAAGACGAAGCCGAGCTGGAGCTGCTGCGCGCCTGGGGCTGCGATGAAGCACAGGGCTTCCACCTGGCCCGGCCGATGCGGGCGGAGGCGGTCACCCAGCTTGTGCTGGCCTGCCGCGCGGGCCCGCTCGCCGACGCGTAAAATGCGGCGCATGACTGATCTCGCCCCGCTCCCCACCCTGCCCACCGGGCATTACCGCCACTTCAAGGGCGGCAACTACCGCGTGCTCGGCGTGGTACGCCACAGCGAAACGCTGGAACCGCTTGTGCTGTATCGACCGCTGGACAAGGACAGTGGCGACTGGGTCCGCCCGTACGCGATGTTCTGCGCGCAGATCGAGCATGAAGGGGTGATGCGGCCGCGATTCGCATTGATCACGGCCGATTGAGGCCACCTTAGGGCGCGGCGCTCTGGCCCACCACCGCCGTGCTGTTGACCACGAACGGGTCACGACCGGCGTCGGCATAGCCGCTGCACGCGGCATCGCCCGGTGCGACTGGATCGCAGGCCCACATGCCACGCGGCACCGTATCGCGCGGTTCGAAGCGCTCGCCCGTCCACACCAGGAAGCCCAGGTGCAGGCGTCCCCACTCACCGTAGGTGCGCGGCTCGGACTTGCCTTCGGTGGACACATCGGCATACCAGCGCAGCGCCGGCCCATACTGCAGCTTGCCCGGATCCAGCTGCACGCCGGTGCCTTCCACGCCATAGCGCTTCTTGTCGGCATCGGACAGCAGCGGCTGCGCCGGCATCACCTGCGCGGTGATGTCCTGCGGCGCGGCCCCCGCCGTGACCTGGTACACCCGCTGCTCAACCAGCGCCTCGCGGCAATTGCCGGTGGACAGGCGCATGGTCTTGCCGACGTTCGCGTCCGGGTAACGGCCATCCACACAGGTAAACGGACCGGAGACCAGATACACCGTGGTCGAGGCATCGGCCCCTTCGAACGAACGCACCCACAGACCGTTCTGCACGGCGATGAAGTCGGGCCGCACGCCATAGCCCGGAACGGCCTTGAACCACGCCTTCTGGCTCAGCTGGCGCTCGCGCGCCGCGCGCGGCAGCAACAACTGCTGTTCGGGGATGGCCTTCAATGCATTGGCCAGATGAGCCGGCATGACGCCCTGGCAGGCACCCACCAGCAGGTTTTCCTGATTGGCCAGACGCGCAGCCAGATCATTCGGACAGCGTGCGCCGAGCTGGCGCTCGATGGCGTTGTCCTGGTTGGCCAGCACCGGTACCACCAGCGGACGGGGCGCCGGGGGCGCAACAGTTGCTGCGACCTCGGTCGGAGCCGGTTCTGCAGCGGGCGCCGCCGGTGCTTCAACCGGGGCGACAGCATCTACTGCAGCAGGCGCTTCCGCTGCCGGCGCAGCGTCGCTGGCGGCGGCAGGCACCGCAGGCTGGGCAACGACCTCCGATACGGGGGCAGGTGCATCCGCCGCGTCCTGGGCGTGCGCGTTGACCAGCGCAAACGGCAGCATCAGCAGCAGCGAGGTGGAACGACAGGCACGCACGTGCCGGGAGTGAAGCGATGCTTTACGCATGTATTCGTCCTTGAAGCTGGAGTTGAGTGAGTGGGACCACTGCGACGCAAATCGACACTCGGGTAGACGGATGCCGGAGGCGGCAACCGTACACCTGCGTCGAGGCGACATCCGCTGACATTCCAAGCCCCCTTGAATGTCCATTCCGTCCACGGCCGGGCCCCCGACGCGGACACCCTACACCAATCGTGAAATCCGTGTCGCGGCAAAGTGAAGAAACTTTGAAGAAGATCACATCTTCGACCGTAAAATCCTGTTAACCGTGCCACTGGCACGAACCGCCCTCTGCATAGCTGCACCGCAGCAACATGCCATCCGGGCTCATGCATCCCGCTTGTTCGCGAGTCCCAACCGCCCTGGCTCATGCGCCGCACCCGGCAGCGCGGCCCGTTGAGCCGGTCCAGACAGCACAAGTTGCGCAGGAGCACTCTGCTCACTCACCTGCGGTGACGCGCTCACCAGACCGGGCGCAGACGCAGTTGGCGCATTTTGCGGCGCGGGTTGTGCCCCACCAACCTGGGAATGCGCAATGAAGCTGCCCAAGGTGCCTTGGAAGAACATCGCGGCCATCGGCGGAGCGCTGACGATCAGGACCGTAAGAATGAGTCCCAACCCGCCCTGCTGCATGGCTTGACTGCTGTAGCTGGTTCCCCCGTCGCCCCCCAGAAGAAGCCCGGTCACCAGCGTGTCGACCCAGAACGCTTTGGACACCGCAATGACGATGCCCAATGCATAGCCAACCATGACCGAAAGCACGGCCATGGAGAACATGGTGCCGATTCCGTACAACAGCCACTTCTGGAACAACGCCTTTGTCTGGTCGAACAGCAGGCACAGAATGAACAACGGCCCCAGGCCGATGAAGAGTGATATCGCAATCTGGTACAGCAACAACATGGCACCGGCGGTAATCGCCGGCCCGCCCGTTCCAAGGCCGATCAGGAACTTCGCCTGCGCCTTCTCGCCTTCCAATGCTGGATCGTTGATGACGGTTATGGCGTCCATGCTGGCAAGGGCTACCTGCATCTGCCACAGGACAGCATCTATCTGTTTCGCCGGCAATTCGTGCTGGCCCGTGACCAGTGTGGAAATGACGCCCTGCACGTTCGTGGTCAGAAGCACGACCAGGCTTTTCCCGAACAACGACATGGTCGACGCCATGCTGACAATCAATGCCTTCCATGCCACATCGCTCACCGTCAGCAGGACTGAATCGCGACTGCGCCCGGTCATGATGCGATACCCCTGCATCACCACCCATAGCGTCAACAAGACTACGCCCATGAAGCCGACCCACTTCATGAACCTACCCAACACTTCACCACCAAAGTTCGAAACCTTCTTCTCGAGTGCATCCAGAATCAAACTGAAGAAAGCGAAATCCCCGAGGGTGAGCCCTCCCTCCGCCAGCCACATGCTCATTCCTGCACCCACTTTTCCAGCGCCTCTTTCAGTGCGACGGTCTTCACCACGTCGGTCACGGCGCGCGCCTGCGAATCGCCCTTGAACGCAGCTCTGGCAATGACGTTCTGGCGTGTCTGCATGGCGGCAATAAAGGCGTCGTAGGCCTGCATTCTTGTCGACCACTCCTGGGCCAGGACCTGCAACTGGTTACCCAGCCGTGCCGAATCACTCTGTGTCGCCTGCACGCTTCCCGACGTGTTGTTGTCCGAGTTCCGGGATTCCAGGTTCTGACGTTCCGCTTCCCTCGCCTGCTGGATGGTCTTCTCCAGGAACTCCAGCGAGTCGTTGTACTTGCGGTTCTGGGCCATCTGGATGCTCACACAGATGTTCCGCTGCTCCTTCTGCACGTCATCCGTTCTGCCGATATTCAACGCTGCGAAACCCTGCTGCAGGAGTGAAGAACCACTGCCCCTCCCACACACCTTTTCCACGAGGTAGTCGTCCGCCACGGGCTCCATGCGCATACCCTCGGGAAGTGCCATCTCGAACTCAAGTGCGCTGAAGATGGACTGCATCTCCTTCATCTGCTCTTCCGTCTGACCCCAACGCTTGGCCTCCTCTGTGTACGCCTTCGCATCCATGATGTACTGGAAAATCTTCTGCATGAGCGCGGGCGGATCGGAAACCACCATCTGGGCCTGCGCAGACGGGGCACTTACGACGATGCCTGTCGCGATCAGCAACGGGCGCAGTCGCGTACGCAGGATCTTCCTGATTCTGCTCAGGATGTGGTTGATATCTGGTCGAGAAGGCCCTCTGGGTCGCTGGCGCATGTCGTGCCCCTGTAGTGTGGTGGCGCGGACAATGCATCAGCAGGTGGGGCCAGAGAAGATCACTATTGCCCTTCCTGGGATCAGAAATAACCTACCCTCGCCGCCCCGCGCTCACAAACGTAGATGCCGCAAGGACCCCAGCCGTTTCAGCTTCGCATCGGGAACGCATTACTTCAGCGCGCCTCCGTGCAGCAAGACCGATGACGACGACGCTTTCGACTCAACTTGCGAGACGCTGGCATCGAGACCCGTCAACAGTTGTAGGAAAACCCCTATACGCGAGCTACCTGTTCCCCGCTATCGTATGCAGCCAGCGTCCCCGGTCGAGCCGGGGCTGGTCATTCAACGGGGACAACACATGAAGCACACCGCACCTTGCCCACGCCGGGCGCGCTGGGCCCTGCTGGCCATTCTGGCCACCGGTACCGCCTTCGCCCAGACCCCGCCAGGGTTGCCGCCGCCGGGCACCATGAGCTCACAGATGCCCGAGGGCATGGAGATCTACATGAGCATGGCGGTCAGCGACACCGACCAGCAGCTCAGCCAGAACATGGGGGCCAGCGCCGCCGAGGCCAAGATCCGCTCGCTGCAGGAGTGCAAGGCCAAGTACAAGAACTGCGTGGAGCTGGTCACCTTCCCGGTTCGCAACCACTGCATGGGTCTGGCGGTGGACAAGAAAGCCAAGCCCAATGTCCGTGCCCTGTTCGTCAACGTGGAAGAAACCGGCAAAACCAAGCCGGGCGACCTGGCCCGGAAGTCACTGGACCAGTGCAAGGCCGCCGGCGGTGCCCAGTGCGAGTCGCAAAGTGACTACTGTTTCTAAGGCCGTCCGTATCGGACTTGCGGGTGCGCTGCTGGCCCTGGTGCCGGCATTGGCGTACGGGAACCAGGCGCAGGTGCAGAGGCAGATCGATTACCAGAATCAGGTGAACTACATCGTCTGGCATCAGAGCCCGGTCGCGGCAGCGTATGTCCCCACCGCCGAAGACCAGATCAATGCGGCGCTCCGGGCAGCCATGCTGGCAAGGAAGCGTGAGAAGATCGCCAAGGACGCTACCCGCGACTGGTGGGGCGTGGTGGTGGTCAGCACCGAGGACGGCTCCTGGAACGTCAAGCTCAACGCCGAGGACAAGACCATCCCGATGATGGACGCCATGGACGAGTGCAAGGGCGTCTGCTCGCCGATCCTCACCTTCGCCAACAGCTGCGTTGCGCCGTCCTACAGTGAGCAGGGCGGCATGTACTGGGATCAGGGCGAAACCCGTGGCAAGGCCCGCGAGGCGGCAAACGCCGCGTGCACCGCAGCAGGGGGCAGCAACTGCAACAGCCCGAAAGAACAGGCCATGTGCACGGGCTGGAAGTATGCATACAGCGGCCTTGAGCGCTTTTCCAACCGCATGAATCACACCGCCAAGGGTGATATTGCCTCGGCCAAGTTCGAGTACTTCCCAGGTGCCCAGGACTACATTGCCAAGCCCTTGGAACGTCGCGGCACCTCAACGGCCAAGATCGATCTTGACAAGAAATACCACGGCTCTGATGACGAGGGAAAGCAAAGACTGGAGCAACGCGCGCAAGGCGTCATGCGCATGGCCGAGCCCTGGACCGCCATTGCCGCCGGCAGCGGGCCGAAGGCCTATGCCATTCATTGGGGCCTGAACCAGACCGACGCCACCGACACCGCGATCAGCAAGTGCGGCGGCGGTGACTGCAAGGTGTTGGTTGCGGTGCCCTACGGTCAGTGCATGACAGCCATCCGGCTGCACAAGGCCGACGGGCGCGTGGACAGCTTCGGCGGCAAAGGTGCCACCCAGGCCGAAGCGGAAGAAATCGCGATGACCCAATGCATCAGCTCGGGCGCGGCGACCTGCCCCATCGTCTTCAATGAGTGCATGAAGAAGAAGTAATGCGCGGCGTACAGATGCTGCTACAGCAGCATCTGTACGCATTGTGGCGCAACCGTCAACTGATGCCACGTGCCATGCTGCGAACCTGCTCCTGGTCCAGATCCTGCTGCGCCAGCTGGACACTCGCCTGACTCTCGATCTGACGGGCACTCTGCTCAAGCGGCGTATGCATCGCCGCAACGGTTGGCACCGATGCGCGCAGATGCGCTGGATCAGACAGGCTTCCCTGAACAGCAAACGCCATGGATGCGTCCTTGCTCAGCAGGACGTGATCGATTTGCTTGCCACCCAGCTCATGCATGCGGCAAGCCAAGGCACCAGCCAACTGTTCGCTCTCCAGATTTGGCGTTCGTCCTGCGCAACGGTCAAGTTCATGGACGCCACTCAGTGCGCGAATGAACAACGGATAGCCAATATGACCGGGGCCCAGCAACGGCGACACTGAGTCGGGCGGCAGGGGTGCAGGCTGTTCACGTGCCTTTTCTTCGCGGCGGGCCGGCTCACCGGCAGGAAGCGGATCGCGAAGCTCGTCAATCAACTGCTTGGCCAGACCTATGCCACTCGTCACACTCAACGGAACGATTTGGCGGACGTGCTTGACTTCATCACGGTACTTCTGGATCAGCTCTCGGTTCGCGTCAGCCAGATCGCGATGGCTTGTGTATTCGAGGACCGAGTCTGGGCCAGTGAAGTTCATCAGCTTGTGTGACTCAAGCGACATACCGGCGGTCATAGCTACGCGTTGCACCGGTAGAGCAGAAATGCTTCCCAGCGAGAACCCCTCGCGATAGCCATTCACCGTAAGAATCTCGATCTCACTTTCCTTGGCATACACCCGCACCTCACCGTAGTGAGGCGATGCCGCACTGACCGGATCATTGGCCATGACGTGATTGATGACGGAGCTGCCCCCCACCGGGATGCGACGAGACAGGCTGGCAGCGCCGTAGGCGTTGAAGGTCTCGCCTTTCAGATCAAAATGGTGGGCCGTGACCTGGGCCAATGCGCCGCCGAGCGAATGTCCGGTGACGATGACGTCAGAAGGCGTTCCCTTATTGATACTCATGCGTTGAGCGACCTCAATTGCTCGAGCAGTAAGTCGAATTGCTTCAGGGGCTTGACTATTTACTCGCAAAGCAACCATTGCACCGTCGGCACCGACGTCCTGCACGACGCCCTCTGTTCCCCTGTGAGCAACAAACACCTGCCCTGTATCCTGGCGTTGATAGCTCGTACCCTGGTAGCCCGTTACGCTGTTGTTGACGTGCTCGATGATTCGATATTCGCGCCCGAAGATGCGGTAAGTCTCCACCTCATTATCTCTGCGAATGCCGGGCTTCAGATCAAGGTAGACGTGATCGGAAAGGTGGGCCAACTCCGATGAATCGCGCTTCATTCTTTCTCTCCATTAGACCTGATCGACGCACTGAACGTCGCTTGTCGGAAGGCTGGGACATACCGGTTGACGTCAGACTCTCCAAACGCAGGATATGCAGGGACGCGCTCTACCTTGGGATAGTCCCTATCAAGATAAAACTTCTCCACTGTATCGCCGGCGATGAGCGACTCCCGGTTCATCAATGTGTCAAACCGTGTCTCGTCGGCAGCGCCGGTTGCACGGAAGACCACTGCCACGGCTGCCAGCCCCCACCTGCATTCTGCCCGGCCGTAATAGTTGCCGTCCTTCAGAAGATCCTGAAACACAGTGCCTTTGTATTCCACGTCTGAGATCTTCACCAAAGGAACCTCCATCGAGGTGGTCATCCCCGTGGGAGTACCGGTGGCGGGCTGCACATAGCCGCACTCGCCAGAGTTGATCACGTCGTACTGTGCACGCCCGACAACTTTCTCAAACGGGCCCGGCGCATCGCGGACGGTCCATCTGAAGTCAATTCCCTGCTTGGGCGACTCATTTTCTTTTACCTGTTGCTGCCAGCGGGCACCAGGACTGACGGACCCTATCCCACAGCCCGGCATGAGCAACAGCATCAACAATCCCATCGCGGGGATACACCGACCATCACGTGTCGTCATGTCGCCCACCATCCCGCTTTGCCGAAGCGCGGCCAATCGCCGCCGATGGCGTATCATGCCGACCGTCGCCCAACGGCACCATAGGACAATTCCTACGCCCTCTAAAGACACACGGCCCAGCCGGTAGAGGAAGGCGCTCGCGCCCGTTGCAGGCATAGTTCAACCCTGAAAAGGCCTCTTAGGCGCTCTGGCTGGCGGTGCCACCGGACGCAGTGCATTCCTTGACCGCATCTGCTCCGGCGTGGCCCTTCGGATACCCGTTATTCCAGAACAAGCCACCCTGCTCGCTGCAAGCCGGAGCAAGGCAGGTGTTGGCGAACTTCAGCACCGGCTCGCACGTTCCTGAGCGCTCCTGCATCGCATCGACTTTCCGACAGTGGACTACCGCCTGCCTGCTTCCTTGTCCTAAATATTCGGCACCAGGCACCTATGTCAAAAGGTTTCATCTCCGACTGCGATGACTCATTGATTTGCAGCCTTGTACTCCGACATGCTGCAAGCTGAGTAGAACAAAGCGCATTTGCCACCTCCGTTCTGCTTACTACATTCCGCCAAAGCTTGCGCCCGAACCGTTTCCAAGCCCAGCGCTCGTGAAGTAGTGGATACACCGCCGATCAGGTCACCTGTACTCGACACTGGGTCTGCAAGCGCTGCGGCCAGTACCGCCATCGAGAACATCGTGCCGATCCCGTAGAACAGCCAGCGCTTGAACAGATCCTTGGTCTGGT
>NZ_RHPP01000012.1 GCF_003935715.1 Stenotrophomonas sp. 278
GGCTCAGCCGCCGGGGCAGGGGCCGGCGCACGTGCAGGAGCCGGATCGGCCTCTGCGCGCTCGTACTGGGCGCGGAACTTGGCCAGCAGCGGCAGGCCAAGCTGCTGCGAAAGCAGGTCGGTCTCGGTGCTGCCATACGCCAGGGCGACCGGCAGTACACCAGCGCTGCGCAGGCCATCCAGCAGCGCCTGCGCGGTGGCCACGTCCGGCATGCGGCTGAGCCCGCCGAAGTCCAGGATCACCGCCGCGCGGCCGAACAGCTTCGGCGCACGCGCCACGCGTTCGTGCATTTCACGGGTCAGTCGTTCCACATCCAGGGTACGGATGCGCAGGTTGGCGATACCCACCTGGCCGATCTTCAGCTCACCGGCCTGTTCAAAATCCATGTTCGCCGCCACTTCAGGTCCCCGTCGGTTGTTGCGCGCCCAGCGGCAGCCGGCGTTGGCCCACCCAGGGCACGTCCGGCAGCGCGTCGCCGTAGGTGTCGTGCACCCATTGATAGCTGCACAGGTCCTTGAGCAGCATGCTGGCCCGCACGTCCACGTGCGGCATGGTGTTCTGCCCGACCTCGCGGAAGCCGAAGCTGCCGTGGAAGAGCAGGGCGGCGTCGGCCCCGTGGTCCAGGAACACCTCGCAGGTCAGCTGCGGGTAGCGCAGCTCCGCGTAGCTCTGCGCGTCGGCGTAGAACGCACGGCCCACACCGCCGCCGCGACGGCGGCTGGCCACCACGATGCGGTCGATGTAGAAGAATTTGCTGTCCAGATGCGCTTTGAACCAGGCGAAGTTGCTGCTGTCGTGCTCGCTGTCGCTGCCGAAACCGATCAGGAAACCGGCCAGGTTGCCGTCGCGTTCGGCGACCCGGAAGTATTCGGCGGTTTCGTAGAACAGCCGCAGGCGCGCCGCGTCGAGCGGCAGAATGGCCAGACCGGCGTTGTTGTTCAGGGCCAGGACGGAATCGAGCTCGTGCTCGCGCACGTCGCGGATGACAATCGACATTGTGACTCCGTGGGGTAACGCGGATGGTTCCCGAAGGAACCCTGCAACGGATTATTACATGGCCGGCCGGTCGGGTCACCGACGAGGCATGACTTCTGCCGGGGTGCACAGGCGCAGGTTCAGCCTAAGATGCAGCCATGTTGGGATACCTCAGCCAAACCCGAGTACTGCGACTGGCCGGCCTGTTCACCTGGGTCATGCTGGGCCTGCCGCTGGTCTACTCCCAGTACGAGGCGCTGCTGCGCCATGGCGGACAGGTGGACCGGCAGGCCCTGCTGCTCTTCGTGGCGTATCTGACCTTCGGTGGCGGCTATCTGTGGCTGACCCGTGGGCTGCGCAACGGCGGCCACTCGGCCTGGTACGACCGGGCCATCCTGGTCCTGCTGACCATCTGCGCGCTGGGGGTGAGCTATCTCAGCGGTTCGGGACTGGGCAGCATCCTGATGATGGTCGCCGCCGGCGTCATTCCGTGGATGCTGCCGGCGCGGGTCGGGGTGATCTGGCTGCTGGTCAGCCAGCTGGCGGTGGCCCCGGTCTACTACCTGTTCCTGCCGTTCTCGCTGTTCGAAGCGTTGATGCAGTCGCTGCTGTATGGCGGCTTCTCCATGTTCATCTTCGTGACCAGCCTGGTCGCCCGTCAGCAGACCGATGCCCGGGAGGAGCAGCGCCGGCTCAACACCGAGCTGCGTGCCACCCGCGTGCTGCTGGCCGAGAGCGCCCGGGTCAACGAGCGCACCCGTATTTCCCGCGAACTGCACGACCTGCTGGGCCACCATCTCACTGCGCTCAGCCTGAACCTCGAGGTGGCAGGGCACATCACCGAAGGCCAGGCCCAGGAGCACATCCACCAGGCGCACACCCTGGCCAAGCTGCTCCTCACCGACGTGCGCGAGGCGGTCAGCCAGCTGCGTGACAGCGGGGCCATCGACCTGGCCGCCGCGCTGCGGCCGCTGACCGAACAGGTGCCCTCGCTGCACATCCACCTGGACATCGAAGAGCCGCTGAGCGTGGAAGATCCCGAACATGCGCATGTACTGCTGCGCTGTACCCAGGAGATCATCACCAATGCGGTGCGCCACGCGGACGCGCGCAACCTGTGGATCCAGGTACGCTGCGAGGAGTCCGGCCAGGTGGTGGTGGAGGCGCATGACGACGGAGTCGGGGTCGACGGCATCGTGGTCGGCAACGGCCTGCGTGGCATGCGCGAGCGCCTGCAGCAGTGCGGCGGTGAACTGCAGATTGAAACCCGCCGGGGCCAGGGCTTCCGCCTGCGTGCCTCGGTCCCCGGCGTGCCGGTGCTGATGCTGGCACCCTTTGAAGGAGCGTTGTGATGATTCGCGTCTGCCTGGTCGATGACCAAACCCTGGTGCGGCAGGGAATCCGCTCGCTGCTCGCGCTGGACGACGGCATCGAGGTGGTGGCCGAGGCGGCCGATGGCCGCCAGGCGGTCGACCTCGTGCCCCAGGTGAAGCCGGACGTGGTGCTGATGGACATGCGCATGCCGGTGATGTCCGGGCTGGAGGCGCTGCAGATGCTGTCCCGGCTCAACCAGCTGCCACCGACCATCATCCTGACCACCTTCGATGACGACCAGCTGGTGCTGGCCGGCCTCAAGGCCGGAGCCAAGGGCTATCTGCTCAAGGATGTCACCCTGGAGCAGCTGGTCGGAGCCATCCGCACCGTGGCCGAGGGCGGCTCGCTGGTGCAGCCGGCGGTCACCCAGCGGCTGCTGTCCGGGCTGGAGCACATGCATAACGAGTTCGTCAGCCTGGACCGCCCGGATCCGCTGACCGACCGCGAGACCGAGATCCTGCGGCTGATGGCCAGCGGTTTCTCCAACAAGGAGATCGCCAACTCGCTGGGCGTGGCCGAAGGCACCATCAAGAACCACGTGTCCAACATCCTGTCCAAGCTGGGGGTGCGCGACCGCACCCGGGCGGTGCTCAAGGCATTCGAACTCCAGCTGGTCTGAATCGACCTCCCCGGATACGGCACAACCCTTGCAGGGCAAGGGTTTTGAGTGTCAGTTGGAATTCATTCAGGTGTGGTCGAGGGAAGAAAATCCCCGCTTCCCTGCGTGCGCAGGCGCGCGATGCGCTATCTTTCCGCTCCTTGTCTGTACAAAACCGCTGCCGGCATGGAAACCGGTGCGCCAATCCTGATCCATTACACCCGCGAAGCCTGCTAGGATTGGCGCTTCGCTTCAATCAACCCGGCCGTGGGATCGGCCCCGGAGACTCCTGAATGACCCGTATTATCGAGTTCCTGATCGCCTTGGGGATCGTGGCTGGCCTGTTCGTCATCATTGGCGTGGTGCTGCCGGGCGAACGCCATATTTCCGAAAGCATCGAGACCAACCGCAAGATGACGATCGTGTTCGACACGGTCAACAGCCTGCGCCGCTTCAAGGACTGGAACCCGCTTCTCCTGCGCGATCCCGCCGTTGAACTGAAGTATTCCGGCCCCGCCGCTGGCGTGGGTGCCCGTCTGGACTACGCCTCCAAGGAAGCGTCGCTGGGCCAGGGCAGCTGGGAAATCACCGAATCCGAACCTGGCAAGCGCGTGGCCATCGCCATCGAAGACGTCAGCAAGGGTCACGACAAGAAGACCAGCTTCACCCTCGAGCCGACCGGCAAGGGTGGCCGCAACGTCAAGATCACCCAGGACTACAGCGTCAAGTACGGCTGGGACCTGTTCGGTCGCTACGCCGGCCTGTACGTGAGCCGTCACATCGGTGACGACCTGAAGCTGGGTCTGTCGCGCATGGCCAACATGCTGGCCACCGTGCCGAACATCGACTACCGCACCGCCGAAGCGCCGCTGACCGACCTGGGCATCGTCGACATGCCGGTCGAGGATCTGCTGGTGGTCAACGCCGGTAACGTGGACCGTGGCGAAGCGACCATCACCAAGTCGATCAAGGACAACCAGGAGTGGATCAAGCGCGTGATGGAGGCCAACAACCTCGAAGCCGCTGGTCCGATCCGCATCATCACCACCGACTTCGGTGCTGAGAAGTACGCCTTCGACGTGGCCCAGCCGGTCAAGAAGAAGGGCACCGAAGGTGCTTCGGCTGAGCAGCTGACCGTCAAGATCGACGGCGGCGCACCGGTCAAGTACGTGCACGTGGCTCCGCACCGTTCCGCCCATGCCGCCTACACCGGCCACATGGCGGGTCTGGACGTTGCCCGCAACGCCCTGCGCGCCTGGGCTGTCACGGGTGGCAACGAAGTCATCGATCGTCCGTACGAAACCTGGAAGGGCGGCGTCGAGAAGTCGTTCACGCCGGAAGGCACCTACGACATCTACTGGGCCGTCAAGTAACCCAGCGGTTGATGCGATGTAACGCATGACCTCAAAACGCGCCGCTCACTGCGGCGCGTTTTTTTTTGCAGAAGGAAGTCCACCATGCTCAATCTGGAACGACGCGCACGCAAACCCTCGCTGCTGGCCTGCATGGGCGGCCTGCTCGCTGCCACGGGGGTGGCACTGTCCGCCTACGCCTCGCACGGCATCAGCGATGCGCTGGCGCAGTCGCACGTGAGTACCGCCGCGCTTAACGCGTTCGGCCACGGCGTTGCACTGGCGGTGCTGGGCGCAACCCAGCAGAACCGGGTCGGCCGGCTGGCCCTGTATGTGCTGCTGCTGGGCACGCTGCTGTTCTCCGGCAGCCTGGTGGGCGGTGCGCTGTGGCAGCTGCCGACCTCGCTGGCTCCCGTGGGAGGCAGCGCCCTGATCCTGGGCTGGCTGGTGTACGGGCTCAATGCCCTGAGGCGCTGAGCATGCCCCGCTTCCGTCGCGGATTCGATGTGCAGCAGGCCCACGACTGGCTGGCCCGGCGCGACCGCCGCCTGGGCGCATGGATGAAGCGGCTGGGACCGATCGAGGCACCGCCGGGCTGGGCGAAATCGTTCGACCCGGTCGATGCGCTGGCGCGTGCCATCCTGTTCCAGCAGCTCAGTGGCAAGGCCGCGTCGACCATTGTCGGGCGGGTCGAGACCGCCATTGGCAGCACCCGCCTGCATGCGGATACCCTCGGGCGGATCGACGATGCCGCGCTGCGGCTGTGTGGGGTATCCGGCAACAAGGCGCTGGCGCTGCGCGACCTGGCCCGGCGCGAGGCGGCCGGCGAGATTCCCGACCTGCGGCGCATGTCGGTGATGGAGCATGACACGATCATCGAGGCGCTGGTACCGATCCGCGGCATCGGCCGCTGGACCGTGGAGATGATGCTGATGTTCCGGCTGGGTCGCCCGGACATCCTGCCGATCGACGACCTGGGCGTGCGCAAGGGTGCCCAGCGCGTGGACAAGGCCGAGGTGATGCTCACGCCCAAGGCGCTGGCCGAGCGTGGTGAGAAGTGGGGGCCTTATCGCACCTACGCCAGTTTGTACCTGTGGCGCATCGCGGATTTCAGCGAGGTGCCGAAGGCGGCCACCAACCGGTCGCAGGACTAGCCCAGCCGCGACCACGCATCAATCCGGTATGCATCAATCCCGTAGAGCCACGCCCTGCGTGGCTTCGCGGTGTCAAACGTGGTCGAAGCCACGCAGGGCGTGGCTCTACAGCCTGTTCGCGAGGTGGCGATGGTAGCGGTAGATGGCGATCGTGCCGCGAATGCTGACGAAGGTCAGCAGGGCGACGAAGGCGATGGTGCCAAATTGCGCTTCATTCCTGGCCAGTCTGATCAGCGAGCTCAGGATGCCCAGGCAGCAGACCACCAGCACCAGGGTGGCGGTGATCCGGCTGCGCTTGTAAACACCGAATGCGGCAAGCAGATACAACCCGCCCACAGCCACCGTCGTAATCAGTACGAACATGCTCAGCTTCGGGGCCATGATCATCGCCATCACACCTGCAAGCACGATCCAGCTGCCCATCACCACAAGCAGTATCCACATGTGCTTGATCGGGCCGGTGATCTCGCTGGGCGGCGGATCGCGCAGGTCAAGCTGATCGGTCTTACCCGCAGCGGGTACCACTTTGCTGGCCCGATACGGGCTGTTGTCTTCCATGGCGCGACATCCTCCAGATGAACCGCGAAGACTAACGCCACCCGTACAACACCGGAATAGGGGTATCCCCGACGTAGAGCCACGCCCTGCGTGGCTGCGCGATGTCAAACTGGGTCGCAGCCACGCAGGGCGTGGCTCTACGCGCCTTGCCAGTACCAGTGCCAGGGCTCGTAGACGATGCCGTGCGGGTTGTCGCGCGGATAGCTCAGCCGGAATCCATGCCCCTGCGCGTTCGCCAACAACCACGCAAACGCCGCCGTCGCCTCGAAGCTTTCCTCCGCCGGCGGTTCTCCCGGGCTGCTGATATCCAGTGCCCGTCCACTGTGATGCTCGCTGTACCCCGGCGCGGCATTCACCTGCAGGATCTCCTGCACGCTCAGCCCGCGCGCACGTTTGCGCTCAAAAATGCCCAGCTGGTAGTCGTGGCTGCGGTAGCCGGAAATGGCCTGCAACGGGACGTCATCCTGGGCCGCATGCACCTGCAGCCGCCGCCACGCCAGCGCGGCCCCGTGCTGCAGCCACAGCGGCCGCCGGTAGCGGTCGAATCCGGCCAGCCGCAGCTGCGCTGGCTCCGCTTCCAGCGCCAGCCCGGTATCAGCCTCGTACTGCTCTGCGTCGATGCCCAGCTGCTCCAGCCGCAGTTGCAGTCCGCTGAGCGGCAGCAGGGTGGTCGGCTGCGGTCCGCGGCTGCGCCCCTGTTCAAGCTGCTCCAGCGCATCCAGCGCTTCGTCAATGCCGGCTTCGCGCATCAGGTGCGGCACCAGTGGCAGCACGCCGTTCGCCTTCACCACAGCCAGATAGCGGCCATCGGCCTTGCGCCGCAGCACCCACTGCGCCTGCGCCAGGGCCCGCGCATCGGCATTGCTGCGCGCGCGCAGCAGGCCGCCGGGCCAGAGCTCGATATCGGCGGTATTGGTCAGCAGGGCAGGGACGCGGCGCATGTCACCAGCTTAGCTGATCCGCCACGGTAGAGCCGGGCGCTGCCCGGCTGCGGCTGCTCATTCCGGGTGCTCCGGCGTCGGGGCGGGTTTCGGCAGGCGTCCCGCCTTGCGCAGAGCGTCGCGCAGCACGTATTCGATCTGTGCGTTGAGGCTGCGCAGCTCGTCGTCGGCCCAGCGCTGCGCCGCCGCCAGGACGTCGGCGTTGATGCGCAGCGGGTAGGCTTTCTTTTCAGTCATGCGGAAGGCTCAATGCGGCCGGCTCAGTACAGCGAGCCGGCGTTGACGATGGGCTGGGTGCCACGGTCCGAACACAGTACCGTAAGCAGGTTGCTGACCATGTGCGCTTTGCGCTCTTCGTCCAGCTGCACCACGCCGTTCTTCTGCAGTTCGGCCAGCGCCATTTCGACCATGCCCACCGCCCCGGCAACGATCCGGGTGCGCGCAGCGATCACCGCGTTGGCCTGCTGGCGCTGCAGCATGGCCTGGGCGATTTCCGGGGCGTAGGCGAGGTGGCTGATACGCGCGTCGAGTACCTGTACGCCGGCATCGGCCAGACGTTCGGCCAGTTCGTCCTTGAGGTGCTGGGAGATTTCAGCGGCGTGGCTGCGCAGCGACAGCTGGCCTTCCTCGTGCTGGTCGTAGGGATAGCTGGTGGCCATCGCGCGCAGCGCCGATTCGGACTGGATATGCACGAAGCTTTCGTAGTCGTCCACGTTGTAGACCGCCTCGGAGGCGTCAACCACCTGCCAGACGATCACCGCGGCAATCTCGATCGGGCTGCCGTCCAGTTCATTGACCTTGAGCTTGCCGCTTTCAAAGTTGCGCACGCGCTGGCTGACCTTCTTCTTGCTGAAGAACGGGTTGTTCCAGCGCAGGCCGTTGTCCTTCACCGTACCCACGTACTTGCCGAACAGGCTGAGCACGGCGGCCTGGTTGGGCTGCACCGTGTACAGGCCGGTGAGGCTGAGCAGGGCCACGAGGGCCAGCGCGGTGCCGCCGAACAGCAGCCAGCCGTTGACGTTGCCGTGTTGCGCCCCGGCCACGAACATCCAGAGGGCCACGCCGCACAGCGCGAGCACGGCCAGCAGGAAGGGCAGGCCGGAGAGGGAGCGGACGGGTTTTTCTTTCATGACAGGGCATCTATGTAGGGGGTCCAGTATTGATATCAAATTGATATCAAAATCGCAACAGCCCCGGGGCCGGCCGCGACGCCCTAAAATGCCCGTCCACCCTTTGAACCCGCTGGATTCCCCCATGACCACGCTTGGTACGCCGCTGTCTCCTTCCGCCACCCGTGTGCTGCTGCTGGGCTCGGGCGAACTGGGCAAGGAGGTCGCCATCGAACTGCAGCGGCTGGGCGTGGAGGTGATCGCGGCCGACCGTTATGCCGATGCGCCGGCGATGCAGGTGGCGCACCGTTCGCACGTGATCGACATGCTGGACGCCATGGCGCTGCGCGCGCTGATCGCGCAGGAGCAGCCGCACCTGATCGTGCCGGAGATCGAGGCCATCCATACTGAAACCCTGGTCCAGCTGGAGCAGGAAACCGGCCAGCGGGTGGTGCCGACGGCACGCGCGGCCCGGTTGACCATGGACCGCGAAGGCATCCGCCGGCTGGCGGCGGAAACGCTGGGCCTGCCCACCTCGCCGTACCGCTTCGTCGACACCGAGGCCGAGTACCGCGCGGCGGTGGCGGCCATCGGCCTGCCGTGCGTGGTGAAGCCGGTGATGTCGTCGTCGGGCAAGGGCCAGAGCACGCTGCGCAGCGAGGCGGACATCGCGCCGGCGTGGGACTACGCGCAGACCGGTGGTCGTGCCGGCGCGGGGCGCTGCATCGTCGAGGGTTTCATCGACTTCGATTACGAGATTACCCTGCTGACGGTGCGGCATGCGGGCGGCACCTCGTTCTGCGCGCCGATCGGGCACTGGCAGAAGGACGGCGACTACCGCGAAAGCTGGCAGCCGCAGCCGATGTCGCCGCGCGCGCTGGCGCGGGCCGAAGAGATCTCGCAGGCGATCACCGACGACCTGGGTGGCTGGGGTCTGTTCGGCGTGGAGCTGTTCGTGAAGGGCGACGAGGTGTGGTTCAGCGAGGTGTCGCCGCGTCCGCACGACACCGGACTGGTGACGCTGGCCTCGCAGGACCTGAGCGAGTTCGCGCTGCATGCGCGGGCGATCCTGGGGCTGCCGATTCCGGTGATCCGCCAGAGCGGCCCTTCGGCGTCCTGCGCGATGCTGGCACACGGTGAGGGCGTGCCGTTCTTCAGCAACGTGGAGCAGGCGCTGGTACATCCGGACTCGGCGCTGCGCCTGTTCGGCAAGCCGAGCGTGCACGGGCACCGCCGCGTAGGCGTGACCCTGGCGCGTGGCGCGGATATCGACGAAGCGCGGAAGATCGCGCGTGAGGCGGCCGAGGCGATCGGCATCGAGCTGCGTTCGTAGTAGTCCGCTGACAGCAGCGCTTCAGTTTTTCCGTGCGGGGAGGCCAACGAGCAGCCCCGCTCCGGGACACGCCGCAAGTACGTCCATGTAGGCTACTCCACGGCATCCATGCCGTGGAGTGTCCCTCCGGAGGCTACTCGTTGGCCTCCCCCGATGGTTCGTCGCAATGCGGCTAACAGCGGTAGGGTCGGTCGACAGACGACCGCCGTGAACGGTTCAACGCCCGGTAACGCATTCAAATCATCGACGTTACCGCACGTCCACCCACACCAGATGGTGGTCACTACCATCAGCAATCTTCGCCTCGGCAGTTTCATTGGCCGGCCAGAACACGCCGCTGCTCACAAACTCAAAACCGGTCGAAGGGAGCACATAATCCAGCCGCATGGTGCCGGCCTTCGGACCGAAATCACCGGTGGCGTGGAACGGCGCACCCTTGCGCACGATGCCCTTGGCCGCATAGGCCGCACTGGTCTGCTCGGCACCGACGCTGCGCGGGGTGGGGTAGCGCAGCACGCGGGCGTTTTCGATCAGTTCGACGATGGCGTCATGCTGGCCATCACCGTCCACGGGGTCGTTGTTGAGGTCGCCCAGAATCACGAATCGTGCGTCCTGGGCGAGGCCGCCGCACTGGCCACGGTCATCGCACAGCCAGGGTTTGTCGCCGGCCGACAGGTACTGCTGCCACAGGCGCAGTTCGTCGCCGTTGCGCTGGGCGTTGCGCTTTTCCGGGCCGTCGAACACCGGCGGGGTGGGGTGGGAAACCAGCGCGTGCACCACGCCTTCCGGCGTCTTCACCGGCACGTCCCAGTGCGACTTGGAGGAAAGGCGCAGCTGCGACCACACCTGTGCGCTGTAGAACGGCTTGCCGGTGCGCGGGTCGACCGGGTTGACCGCACCGGGCAGGGTGTTCCACTTCAGCAGCTGGAAGGTGCGCACCTTGGCTTCATCGATCGGATAGCGCGACAGCACCAGCATGCCGTACTGGCCCGGGTGCAGGCCGTAGCCCCAGGCATCGTTGCCGCGCGAGCGGCCTTCGCCGCCGGTTTCGCCGTTGTTGTCCAGGTCCAGGCCGCTGGGGACGCCGGTGTTGACCGGGGCCAGGTAGCGGTAGGGGTACTTCAGCGGTTCGCCGCCGCCCGGCTGGGCGGTTTCCAGATAGCGCTGCTGGAACAGGTCGGCGGCGCGGTGTTCGTGGTCGAAGTCGAATTCGTTCAGCAGCACCAGGTCCGGGCGGACCTGCTGCAGCACGGCGGCGATCTTGCGTGCGTGCGCGCTGTCGCCTTCCAGCTCGGCAATCAGGCCGCCGCGCTCGTCGCTGTACAGCGAGGTGTTGTAGGTGGCGATCCGCAGCGGTGCCTCGCGGGTATCAGGCATGGCGGCGGTCCGGTTCGGGGTCTGGGCGCAGCCACTGCAGAGCAGGGCCAGGGCAAGGAGCAGGGCAGGGGTCTTCATCCGCCCATTTTACCTGCGCGCATTGCAGGCCTGCGTCAGCGTCCGTCGCGTTCGTCGTCGAAGTCGTGCCAGCGGCGGCCGTCATAGGCCTCCAGCGGGCGGAAGCGGCGCTTGTAGTCCATCTTGCGGTGGTCGCGGATCCAGTAGCCGAGATACAGGTGCGGCAGATGCTCGCGCCGGGCCCAGGCGATCTGCTGCAGGATGCCGAAGGTGCCCAGTCCGCGATGGGCCTGGTCCGGGTCGAAGAAGGTGTACACCGCCGATAAACCCTGTGGGGTGACATCGGTGACCGCCACCCCCAGCAGTTCGCCGCGGTGACCGTCATGGGCCGGCGCGCGCATCTCGAGGAATCGCCCCTGCGACCACTGCCCGATCAGGAACTGGTCGAACTCGTGCGGCCCGTGGTCGTCCATGCCGCCCTGGGCATGGCGGTGGGTGAGGTAGCGGTGGTACAGCGCGAACTGTTCATCGGTCTGCTCGGCGGCGACGATGCGCACTTCCAGGTCCGCGTTGCGCGCCAGGCAGCGACGCTGGCTGCGGTCCGGCGCAAAGCGTTCCACCGGAATGCGTACCGACACACAGGCGTGGCAGTTGGCGCAGTGCGGGCGGTAGACCAGATCGCCGGAGCGGCGGAAGCCCCAGCTCAGGGCCATCGGGTACAGCGACCCCAGCCGTGGATCGTGCGGGTCCAGCACCAGGTCGCGCGCGGCCCGGTCCGGCCAGTAGCCGCAGGGGTGGTCCCCGGTCTGGAACAGTCGCAGCTCGTCGTCGCGGTCGCCGTGTATCGCCATGCCCACAGCATACCGCCGGGCCGTCGCAGCCGCCGCGACTGTCTGCTGGATGAACACGACCCTTGCCGCTGTCAACGCACAGGGCCCTGGGGCGTTTTCCCTGGCGTGGGTGCCAACGCACCGCACAGCCAACCCCTGATACCGGAGTGATTCCATGCGCAACCGCAAACCCCTTCTGCTGCTGGCCCTGCTGATGACCACCGGCGCTGCCGGCCTGGCGGTGGCCGCCGATGCTCCTGCCGCCGGCGAAAAGCCCGCCCGCGTGAAGCTGGATACCAACGGCGACGGCTTCATCGACCGCAGTGAAGCCGCCAAAGCTCCGCGCCTGGCCGAAAAGTTCGACACGCTCGACACCAACAAGGACGGCAAGCTTTCGCGCGAGGAAATGCCGCGCTGGCACGGCAAGCGCCACGGCCGTGGCCCGGGCATGCATGACCGCATGGCCAAGCTCGACCTCAACAAGGACGGCCGCATCAGCCGCGACGAAGCCAAGGCCGATCCGCGCCTGGCCGAGCGGTTCGACAAGATGGACCTCAACAAGGATGGCTACCTGGACAAGGCCGACCGCGAGCTGGGCATGAAGCAGCACCGCGACGCGTGGTTCGCTGCGGCTGATACCAACAAGGACGGGCAGCTGAGCAAGGCCGAGTTCGATGCCGCGAAGTCCCCGTTCGGCGGTCCGCGCGGTGGCAAACCGCCGGTCTCGCCGGCGCGCTGATCAACCCACGCCGGCCTCCATGGGGCCGGCGTTCCCGGCTCGCCCGGCTGCTTTTCCCGCGGAGCCGGGCAAGCCCGGCTCTACGCGTGCTTGACCAGCAGCACGGTCAAGGCCATACCCAGCGTCAGCAGGTTGAGGATCACCACGCCGGTACGTCCGTACGTCGACTCATATTTCCAGTTCACGCCGGTGCGGCCGTGCCGGGCGTTGTCGCGCACGATCATCGGCTTCATGATCCGCTGCAGCGGCCCCAGGCACTGGTAGTTCACCAGCCCGACGCCGGCGAACAATGCGGTGATCGTCATCCACAACGGCACCTGCAGTACGGTCAGCAGCAGCACCGCCAGGCAGCAGGCCAGCGAGGTTGCCGTGCTGTAATGGACGAACCGCATGATCTGCTGACGCTCGCCAGGATGTTCGGCGTACGAGAGCAGGAAGCGTCCGCCCAGATAGCTGGCGGCCACACCGCCCAGGGTTGCCCCGATCACCGCCGTCGCGCTCATGCCGGTGGCGAACACCTGGCTCTGCTCCACGGCAGCGGTCAACGATCCCAGCGCCGTCCCTCCGGTGATGCTGGCACCGCCCAACCCGAACTTGCTGCCGCCGACGCTCGTGCCCAGCAGGATCGCCGCACTGGCGGTGCCCGGCGCGGCAATCATCACCATCGACACCACCGCGGTGGCAAAGGCTGCACTTGGCGCGCTGCTGCGTGCGAACTCGCCGAAGCGTCGCAGCATTTCCTCGCGAACGGTCGCGCGGGCCCGCGACAGCCGCTTGCGCACCGCGGCGTCGCTCAGACCCAGCAGGTCGGCGACCTGCTGCGAGCTCTGGCCTTCGCGGTAGTACAGCAGCAGGGTTTCGCGGCTGTCTTCCGGCAGCGCGGAGATGATGTCTTCGGCGGCCAGTTCCTCCTCCACCCGTTCCAGATGCTCCGGCGCTTCCGGGCTGGGATCGGCGGCCATGCCGATGGCGATCTCGGCCGCATCGCCCGACAGCGGGCGGTTGCGGTTGGCGCGAAGCCAGTCGCGGGCCAGGTTTCGGGTGATCTGGCGCAGCCAGGGCAGGAAGCTGGCATGGTTGTGCAGATGTGAAAGCTGCTGCCAGGCCTTGATGAAAGCCTCCTGGGCGATGTCCTCACTGGCCTGCACGTCACGGGTGATCGCCAGGGCGATGGCGGTCACGGTGTTCTGGCAGGCCAGCACGATCCGGCCATAGGAATGCTGGCAGCCGCTGGCGGCGGCGGGCAGCTCGCGTTCCAGGGTCAGGGTCAGCGGGTGTACAGCGGTCAGCGTGTCCTGCGTCATGACGTCCTTCCCGGGCGGGTGATGTGACTATGACGCGGATTGGGGAAGGATGTGACCGGGGATCTAGAAACCTGGAACTCACGGACCCGTAGAGCCACGCCCTGCGTGGCTGCTCTTCGTTCGACACCACGAACGCCGCCGGGCGGCTTCGATCATTCATAAACGCCGGTGGCCGGTCCGGTCGCCTGCCATTCCGTCTCCGGACCCTTGAGCCGCGCTGCGCGCGGGTACCACGCATGGCGTGGTACCTACGAATTGTTACGTGCGCAGGACGATGGCGTTGGGGCTTACGGCTGCTTGACCGGAGTGACCCGCACCCGGACCTCTTCGTCTTCCGGTGCCGCGGGTGCCGGTTGCGGTTGCGCCTGCTGCACGGCCGGTGCCGGTGCCGGCGGCGGCGCGCTGCGGTGGCGCATCGTGATGAACATCGCCACTGCGCCGATCACCAGCAGCAGCCCGATGCGGATCCGCCAACCCCAGTTGCGGGCCGGCGCGGCCTCGGCCGTTTCCGGGCGGAAGGCATATTCGGCGGTCGGGTGATCGCGGCGGGTGGTGTCCAGCAGACGGGCCTCGCGCAGGATCTCGCGCGCGCGCGGCTGGTCATTGGCGTGCACTACCCACAGGGTGGGGTGGGTGGTGGCCTTGCTGGTGTCCAGATAGCTGAACTGGCTGCCGCGCTTGCTGTGATACGAGCGGCCATTGGTGATGCGCACCTCGATGCCCGCATCGCGCAGCAACTGGGCCACGCCTTCCACGGTTTCCACGCGCTGGCTGCTGAAGATCTGACGCATGGGTTTACTCCTTGGCCGGCACGGCGGCCGCAGCGGTGCTGTCTTCCACGACGCGGATCAGGCCTTCCTGCGCGGTGCTGGCGACCAGCACGCCGTGGCGGTTGAAGAACTGGCCACGTGCCAGCCCGCGCGAGTCCTGGGCGCTGGGGCTGTCCAGCGAATACAGCAGCCAGTCGTCGGCACGGAACGGACGGTGGAACCAGATCGCATGGTCCAGCGAGGCCATCTGCACGTGCGGCTGGTAGTAGCTGATGCCGTGCGGGAACGTTGCCGTGCCCAGCAGGTGGAAGTCCGAGGCGTAGGCCAGCAGCGCCTGGTGCAGTTCCGGTGCGTCGCCGACCTTTTCATTCAGGCGCAGCCACACCTGGTGGTAGGGCGGGCGCTTGGGCGGGTGCAGTTCATCGCGCGGGTATACGTGGCGGAACTCGAACGGGCCGCCGCGCGAAAGCCACCGCTGCACCTTGATCGGCAGCCGCTCGAGCACTTCCGGCGGCAGCGGACGGTTCGGTTCGATGTCTTCCGGCTGCGGTACTTCGGGCATCTTCTGCTGGTGTTCGGCCCCGGTTTCAGCCTGCTGGAACGAGGCCGCGCAGAAGAAGATCACTTTGCCATGCTGGATCGCGGTGACCCGACGCACCGAGAAACTGCCGCCATCGCGGGTGCGGTCCACGTCGTACACGATCGGGTGGTCGATGTTGCCCGCGCGCAGGAAGTACGCGTGCAGCGAATGCACGTGCCGGCCGTTTTCCACGGTGGCCTGCGCGGCCGACAGCGCCTGGCCCAGCACCTGGCCGCCGAACACGTACTTGGTGCCGATGTCGCGGCTCTGGCCGCGGAACAGGTTGTCTTCCAGCCGCTCCAGCGAGAGCAGGTCGATCAGCTCGGAAACGACGGGTTCTTGCGGCTGGGACAAGGCGGCGGCCTGGTGGCGGAACGGAGGGGAATTATACCGGCCGGCGCATTGCGCCGCCGCCGCACGACCAACGGTCGTGCGCTACCGGCGGTACGAGGCACGGTGGGGCACGACCGTTGGTCGTGCCGGGCGGTCACGCCTTGCCGATCCGCGCCACCAATGCCTGCAACGCATTCTGCGCATCCGGGGCGTACCAGGCCTCCACAAACCGGTCCAGCTGGATCAGCTCCGGGTCCAGCGCCTCGCGCAGGTCGGCGCGGGCAATCGCCCGGGTCAGCTGCATCGGCTGGCGCGGCAGCTTCAGCAGCTGCTGCAGCCAGGCCAGCGCCCGGGTCACCACCTGGTCGCCGTCGGCCAGCTCATCCACCAGCCCGATCTGCAACGCCTGCTCGGCCGGTACCAGTGCGCCGGTGGTCAACAGCACGCTGGCGCGATGCGGACCCACGACCCGGCGCAGCAGGCGCTGGATCCCTTCCGGAGCCACCAGTCCCACCTGCACCTCGTTCAGGCCGATGGCATAGGGCCGGGTCGGATCGACGCTGCGCGCCATCACCCGGTAGTCGCAGCACAGCGACAGCACACAGCCACCGGCCGGGGCGTGGCCGGTGATCGCCGCCACCACCGGAATGCGGCTTTCGGCAATGGTGCGTACCGCGCCGAAGAACGCGTTCCAGCTGTCCAGCAGTTTGTGCTTGTCATCGCCGTGCGAGAGCAGGTGAGGTACATCCATGCCACCGGTGAAGATGCGTTCGCTGCCCGACAGGATCACGCCGTGCGCGTCTTCGGCCATCGCCAGTTCAATGGCGTGGATCAGCTGCCGGCAGAGTTCGGTGTCCAGCGCATTGACCGGCGGGCGCGCCAGGCGCAGCTCGCGGATGGGGCCATGGTTGATCACCTCGATAAGCGTCGTCATGCTGCGGTCTCGTTGCGGACGGGAAACTGAGGCGATGATAACCAAACCATTCGTTGGCGTATTGTTGGCGCTGTGTGCGGGCGCAGCATCCGCGGCCGAGCCGGCCTGCGTGGTCCTGGAACAGGGATGGGTGCGGATGCCGCCCGCGCAGATGCCGATGTCAGCCGGTTACGGCGTGATCCACAACCGCTGTAAACAGGCGGTGTCTGTGGTGGCTGCCGGAAGCAAGGCGTTTGCCGAAGTGACGCTGCACGAGACCACGGTGGTCAATGGCGTCAGCAGGATGCGCGAAGTGGAGCGGCTGCCGATTGCGGCTGGGGCGAAGGTGGAGCTCAAGCCCGGTGGGCTGCATCTGATGCTGATGCAGCCGGAGGTAACGTTGACGGAGGGCAGGGAGCTGCCGTTGCGATTGAGCCTGGAGGACGGCCGCAAGGTGGATGGCGTGTTGCAGGTGCGCGGCGCGATGACGGATTGAGGGCGCCGGCGATGTGCCGACCAACGGTCGGCACCTACCGATGTCGCAACCCCGGTGACCCGACCGCGGGTCGTTGCACGAGGCCGGTAGGCAACGACCGTTGGTCGTTGCGCTTCACCCGCAGGCGCTGCGGATCGCCTCCGGCAGCGGCGCGCTTTTCCCGGTCTGCGTATCCATCCACACCACCACCACGTTGCCATCCGAATACAACGTCGCCTCGTTCTTCTGGTCCACGATGCGATGGCCGATGGTGACACTGCTGTTGCCCAGCCGCTCCACGAACAACTCCACCACGATGTCGTTCGGCCACACGATCGGGGCCTTGTAGTTGACATTGGTCGCTGCCACCACCGGTGCGATGCGGTCGGTCATCGACACCCCTTCCACGCCCAGCATCCAGCGCACGCGCGCTTCTTCCAGGTAGGAAATGTACTTGGCGTTGTTGACGTGACCCATGCTGTCCATGTCGCGCCAGCGCACGCTGATCGGTACGCGCGCCAGGATCTTGTGTTCGCTGCTCATCAGGCCTTCTTCTTCTTGGTCGTGGTGGCAGGGCTGCTCTTGCTGGCCTTGCCGGTGGTCTTGGCGGCAGCCGCCTTCTTGGCCGGCTTCTCCGGCTTCACCTTGCGCGGTGGGCGGGCATCGGGCTTGTTGGCCACGGCGGCCGGCCGTTCCGGGCGTGCGCTGGTCGAAGGCAGCATCTTGGCCAGGAACTGGCCGGTGTACGAATCCGGGTGCGCGGCGACGTCTTCCGGCGTGCCGGTGACCAGGATGGTGCCACCGCGGTGGCCGCCTTCCGGCCCCAGGTCGACGATCCAGTCCGCGGTCTTGATCACGTCCAGGTTGTGTTCGATCACCACCACCGTGTTGCCCTCGTCGCGCAGCTTGTGCAGCACGCCCAGCAGCGCCTCGATGTCGTGGAAGTGCAGGCCGGTGGTCGGTTCGTCCAGAATGTACAGGGTGCGCCCGGTATCGCGGCGCGACAGTTCCTTGGACAGCTTCACGCGCTGCGCTTCACCGCCCGAAAGCGTGGTCGCGCTCTGGCCCAGCTTGATGTAGCTCAAGCCCACGTCGACCAGCGTTTCCAGCTTGCGCGCGATACTGGGCACCGGCTCGAACAGCTTCAGTGCATCTTCGACGGTCATTTCCAGCACGTCGTTGATGTTGTAGCCCTTGTACAGGATCTCCAGCGTTTCGCGGTTGTAGCGCTTGCCATGGCAGACGTCGCACGGCACGTATACGTCCGGCAGGAAGTGCATCTCCACCTTGATCAGGCCATCGCCCTGGCAGGCTTCGCAGCGGCCGCCGCGCACGTTGAAGCTGAAACGGCCCGGCGAATAGCCGCGCGCACGCGCTTCCGGCACCTGCGCATACAGCTCGCGCAGCGGCGTGAACAGGCCGGTGTAGGTGGCCGGATTCGAACGCGGCGTGCGTCCGATCGGCGACTGGTCGATGTCCACCACCTTGTCGAACAGGTCCAGGCCATCGACCGACTTGTACGGGGCGATCGGGTGCGAGGCACCGTTGATCTCGTTGGCAGCCAGCGAGAACAGGGTGTCGTTGATCAGCGTCGACTTGCCCGAACCGGACACGCCGGTGATGCAGGTCAGCAGGCCCGACGGAATATCCAGGTCCACGCCCTTGAGGTTGTTGCCGCTGGCACCGCGCAGGTGCAGGGTCATCTTCGGGTTCGGCTTGTGCCGGCGCGCCGGAATCTCGATGGCGCGCTTGCCCGACAGGTACTGGCCGGTCAGCGAACGCGGTGCCTCCAGGATGTCCTGCAGGGTGCCCTGGCCGACGATCTCGCCGCCATGCACGCCCGCTCCGGGACCGATGTCCAGAACATAGTCGGCCAGCCGGATCGCGTCTTCGTCATGCTCGACCACGATCACCGTGTTGCCCAGGTCGCGCAGGCGGGTCAGGGTGCCGAGCAGGCGCTCATTGTCGCGCTGGTGCAGGCCGATGGACGGCTCGTCCAGCACGTACATGACGCCGACCAGGCCGGCACCGATCTGGCTGGCCAGCCGGATGCGCTGCGCTTCGCCGCCCGAAAGGGTGTCGGCCTTGCGCTCCAGGGTGAGGTAATCCAGGCCCACGTCGACCAGGAAGCCGAGGCGTTCGCCGATTTCCTTGACGATCTTGGCCGCGATCTCGCCGCGCCAGCCGGGCAGAGTCATGCTGCTGAAGAACTTCAGCGCTTCATCAATCGGCAGCACCACCAGCTCCGGCAGCGCGCGGTCGGCGACGAACACGTTGCGCGCGGCTTTGTTCAGGCGCTGGCCGTGGCAGTCCGGGCAATCGTGTTCGCTGATGTACTTGGCCAGCTCTTCCTGCACCGCCGCCGACTCGGTTTCCTTGTAGCGGCGTTCCAGGTTCGGAATGATGCCCTCGAAGCGGTGCTTGCGCTGGGTGCGGCCGCCGGCTTCGGTGAAGTAGGTGAAGGTGATGGTTTCATCGCCGCTGCCGTACAGCACGGCCTGGCGCACGTCTTCCGGCAGGCTCTGCCAGGGCGCGTCAACGTCGAACTTGTAGTGCTTGGCCAGCGAGGCGATCAACTGGAAGTAATACGCGTTGCGGCGGTCCCAGCCGCGCACCGCGCCGGCCGAGAGCGACAGCTCCGGATGTACCACCACCCGTGAGGGGTCGAAGAACTCGGCCAGGCCCAGCCCATCGCAGCCGGGGCAGGCACCGATCGGGGAGTTGAACGAGAACAGGCGCGGCTCCAGCTCCGGCAGCGAGTAGTCGCACACCGGGCAGGAGTACTTGGACGAGAACAGCACCGGCTCGGCACCTTCCACATCCAGCGACTGCACCGACACCATGCCGTCGCCCAGCTTCAGCGCGGTTTCAAAGCTCTCGGCCAGGCGCTGCTTGATGTCCTCGCGCGGGCGGAAGCGGTCGATCACCGCTTCAATGGTGTGCTTCTGGCGCAGCGCCAGCGGGGGCACCGCGTCGATCTCATGCAGCACGCCGTCCACGCGCACGCGCACGAAACCCTGCGCGCGCAGCTGGTCGAACACCTGGGCGTGCTCGCCCTTGCGCTCGCGGATCACGGGGGCCAGCAGCATGTAGCGCTGTTCCTGGTCCAGGGTCAGCACATGGTCGACCATCTGGCTGACCGTCTGCGCTTCCAGCGGATAGCCGTGGTCCGGGCAGCGCGGGCTGCCCACGCGGGCGTACAGCAGACGCAGGTAGTCGTAGATCTCGGTGATGGTGCCCACGGTCGAACGCGGGTTGTGCGAGGTCGACTTCTGCTCGATCGAGATCGCCGGGGACAGGCCCTCGATGTGGTCCAGGTCCGGCTTTTCCATCACGCTCAGGAACTGCCGGGCATAGGCCGACAGCGACTCCACGTAACGGCGCTGGCCTTCGGCGTAGATGGTGTCGAAAGCCAGCGACGACTTGCCCGAGCCGGACAGGCCGGTGATGACAATCAACTTGTCGCGGGGCAGGTCCAGATCGATGTTCTTGAGATTGTGCGTCCGCGCGCCGCGGATGCGGATGTAATCCATCGCCATGGGGGAGGGGATCCGTAGTGGGGCAGAGGGCAAGCAGAGACGCCAATCGGTCAGCCTACCGAGCTTGGGATTTGGGGGCAATCAGCGACATTGCCAGTCCCCTGTCTCACCCCGTGCGACCCGGCGGGACGGTTTCCTGAACGGGGTTCAGGCCGCCGCGGGTCAGAGCAGGGGGTGGGTTGACCCGGACCGGGGTGAATGCGTAAAATCCCGCTTCTGTCCGCCCTCGATGGCGGCAGTCCAAGACCACAATAACTACAGAGGAAGTCTGGTCATGTACGCAGTACTGGTCACCGGCGGTAAGCAATACCGCGTCGCGCAGGGTGAAACCCTCCGCGTTGAAAAGCTCGAAGCCGACGTCGGCAGCGAGATCAAGTTCGACAACATCCTGCTGCTGGGCGACAGCGACGGCATCAAGCTGGGCGACGCGCTGAAGGGCGCTTCGGTCACCGCCAAGGTCGTGTCCCAGGGTCGTGCTGACAAGGTCCGGATCATCAAGTTCCGTCGCCGCAAGCACCACATGAAGCGCCAGGGTCACCGTCAGTACTACACCGAAATCGAGATCACCGGCGTCGCCGGTGGCAGCAAGTAATAAGGAGAAGCAGTCATGGCACATAAAAAGGGCGTAGGCTCCTCGCGCAACGGTCGCGACTCCAACCCGAAGTACCTCGGCGTGAAGATCTTCGGTGGCCAGGCCATCGACGCCGGCAACATCATCGTGCGTCAGCGCGGCACCCAGTTCCACCCGGGTACCGGCGTTGGCCTCGGCCGTGACCACACCCTGTTCGCTCTGATCGACGGCAAGGTGGAGTTCTCGGTGAAGGGCCCGAAGAAGCGTCGCACCGTCAGCGTCGTCGCCGAAGCCTGATCTTCGCGATACGCAGGCACCCGCGCCTGGCGCGTGGGGTAGCCGACAAAAGCCCCGCTTCCAGCGGGGCTTTTGTTTTCCCGGCATTCGAACCGGGCATCTTTTAGACTCTGCGGTGGGCCATGCCTGCGCCCGCCGCCTCCAGTTGGCATCCAGAACCATGAAACTTGTAGACGAAGCAGAAATCCAGGTCATTGCCGGCAATGGCGGTAACGGCTGCGTCGGTTTCCGTCGCGAGAAGTTCATTCCGCTGGGCGGCCCGGACGGCGGCGATGGCGGCAACGGTGGCAGCGTGTACATCCGCGCCGACGAAAACCTGAACACCCTGGTCGACTTCCGCCACGAGCGCATCTTCAAGGCGCAGCGCGGCGAGAACGGCATGGGCCGCCAGGCCTATGGCAAGGGCGGCGAAGACCTCACCATCACCGTGCCGGTCGGCACCGTGGTGATCAACGTGGCCACCGACGAAGTCATCGGCGACCTGACCCAGCACAATGACCGCCTGCTGGTGGCCAAGGGCGGGCGCGGTGGCCTCGGCAACATGCACTTCAAGAGCTCCACCAACCGCTCGCCGCGCCAGGCGCTGCCGGGTGAAGAGGGCGAGGAGCGCCTGCTCAAGCTGGAGCTGAAACTGCTGGCCGACGTCGGTCTGCTGGGCTTCCCGAATGCCGGCAAGAGCACCCTGATCCGTGCGGTGTCTGCTGCCACCCCCAAGGTGGCCGACTACCCGTTCACCACCCTGTATCCCAACCTGGGCGTGGTCCGGGTGGAGAACTACCGCAGCTTCGTCATCGCCGACATTCCCGGCCTGATCGAAGGTGCGGCCGACGGCGCTGGCCTGGGTGCGCAGTTCCTGCGCCACCTGCAGCGCACCCGCCTGCTGCTGCACCTCGTGGACATCTCCCCGATGGAAGGTGGCGTGGAAGGTATCTCGCCGGTCGAGCAGGTGCGCGCCATCGAGCGTGAACTGGAAAAGCACGACCCGGAGCTGCTGGAAAAGCCGCGCTGGCTGGTGCTGAACAAGGCCGACCTGATGTTCGAGGACGAGGCCAAGGCGGCCGCCGAGCAGATCGTGGCCGAGCTGGGCTGGACCCAGCCCTGGTATCTGGTCTCGGCACTGGGCCGTGAAGGCACGTGGCCGATCATGACCCAGGTGATGGCGTTCTTTGATCGCCAGAAAGAAGAAGAGGCCGATGCGCGCGATGCGCTCTGAGCGCCTCCACGCACACGTGAAAAACCCGGCCTCGGCCGGGTTTTTCTGTGGGGCGACGCTGTCGTCGGGGGGCGCTGCACGCCTGTCCGCCGCGTCCGTCGTAGAGCCACGCCTTGCGTGGCTGGACACCGTCACCGCGCGCACAACAAAAAACCCGGTCGATGCCGGGCTTCTTGATCGGGCTTGGTCGAAGCCACGCAGGGCGTGGCTCTACGACCGGCACCGCGACGCCGTATCAGGCGGCCTTGAGGGCCTTGATGCGGGCGGTCAGACGGCTCTTATGACGAGCAGCCTTGTTCTTGTGGATCAGACCGCGCGAGCTGAAACGGTCGAGGATCGGCTGGGCGACGGCGAAGGCTGCCTCGGCGCCGGCGGCGTCATTGGCATCCAGAGCCTTGATCACCTTCTTGACAGCGGTGCGCAGCATCGAACGCTGAGCCGTGTTGCGCGCGTTGCGCACGACGGTCTGCTTGGCGCGCTTCTTGGCGGACTTGATATTGGCCACAGTGGTGGTTTCCTGAAAAATCGGTGTAATGGGAACAGCAAGCTGGAAAGTATGATGGCTCGAAAAATGTACGTCAAGTCAATTGTCAAGAGGGAACACGGGTGAGTTCACCAAGGATGTTGCGCGGGCTGCTGTCGTTCAGCAGCATGACCATGATTTCCCGCGTCCTGGGCCTGGTCCGCGACCAGGTCATCACCACCACGTTCGGCACCAACGCGGTGACCGACGCGTTCTGGGTGGCCTTCCGGGTGCCCAATTTCCTGCGCCGGCTGTTCGCCGAGGGCTCGTTCGCCACCGCGTTCGTGCCGGTGTTCACGGAAGTGAAGGAAACCCGCCCGCACGCCGAACTGCGCGAGCTCATGTCGCGGGTGGCCGGCACCCTGGGTGGGGTGCTGATGGTGGTCACCGCACTGGCACTGATCTTCGCCCCGCAGCTGGCCTCGCTGTTCTCCAGCGGGGTGGACACCGACCCGGTCAAGCACGGGCTGCTGGTGGACCTGTTCCGCCTGACCTTCCCGTTCCTGCTGTTCGTGTCGCTGACGGCGCTGGCCGGTGGCGCGCTCAACAGCTTCCAGAAGTTCGCGATGCCGGCGCTGACCCCGGTGATCCTCAATCTGTGCATGATCGCCGGCGCACTCTGGCTGGCCCCGCAGCTGGGGGGCACCCCGGAGGAGCAGATCCTGGCGCTGGGCTGGGCGGTGCTGGCCGCCGGCCTGCTGCAGCTGCTGTTCCAGTTGCCCTCACTGAAGGGCATCAACCTGCTGACCCTGCCGCGCTGGGGCTGGCGGCACCCGGGCGTGCGCAAGGTGCTGACCTTGATGGTGCCGACCCTGTTCGGTTCCTCGGTCGCGCAGATCAACCTGCTGCTGGATACCGTCATCGCCGCCCAGCTCACCGATGGTTCGCAGTCCTGGCTGTCGCTGGCTGACCGCTTCCTGGAGCTGCCCCTGGGCGTGTTCGGCGTCGCGCTGGGTACGGTGATCCTGCCGGCGCTGGCCCGCCATCACGTCAGCACCGACAAGGCCGGGTTCTCCAACGCGCTGGACTGGGGCCTGCGCACCACGCTGCTGATCGCGGTGCCGGCCATGCTGGGGCTGGTGCTGCTGGCCGAGCCGCTGATCGCCACGCTGTTCCAGTACCGCCAGTTCACCGCCTTCGATACCCGCATGACCGCGCTGTCGGTGTACGGCCTGGCCGCCGGCCTGCCGGCCTTCGCCCTGCTCAAGGTAGTGCTGCCGGCGTTCTACGCCCGCCAGGACACCCGCACCCCGGTCCGCGCCGGCATTGCCGCGCTGGTCGCCAACATGGTGTTCAACTTCGCCCTGCTGGCGGTGCTGTACCACCTGATGGTCCCGGACGCGCTGAAGGCAGAGGGTGTGATGGCGGCGCTGGGCAAGCAGCCCGGCCTGCATCTGGCTCTCGGCATTGCCAGCGCCATGTCCAGCTACCTGAACCTGGGCCTGCTCTGGTACTGGCTGGGCAAGACCGATGTCTACGAGCGCAAGCCCGGCTGGGCAGGCTACGTCACCCGGCTGCTGCTGGCCTGCGCGGCCATGGTGGCGGTGCTTCTGGCCCTGCTGTACAGCATGCCCGGCTTCACCGGCATGGATAAGTGGCACCGCATCGGCAACCTGGCCTTGCTGGTCGGCGGCGGCGGCCTCACCTATCTGGTAGCGCTGGTCGCGATGGGCTTCCGCCCCCGTCACCTGCGCGAACACTAAACAAAGACATCGGTTCGACCCCGTAGAGCCACGCCCTGCGTGGCTGCCCTTGACGCCCCGGCTATACTTGCCGGTCATACCAAACAATACGTTGGCCTGGGTGGGCCGGAATTCCGATAGATGAGCAGGCTGTTCAGAAGCATCGAAGGCGGGCGTTTGTTCCCGCACGGAAGCGTGGTCTGCATCGGCGCGTTCGACGGCCTGCACCTGGGCCATCGTGCGCTGGTGCGCCACGCCGTCGCGCGTGCCCGCGCGTTGGGCGTCCCCGCCGTGGTGGTGGCGTTCGAGCCGCTGCCGCGCGAATACTTCGCCCAGGGCGAACCGCCGCCGCGGCTGACCCTCGCCCGTGACAAGGTCGCCGGCCTGAACGAGCTGGGCGTGGACGCCATCGGCCTGCTGCGCTTCGATGCGCGCATGGCCGCGATGTCCGCCGAAGCCTTCGTCGAACAACTGCTGGTGCATCGCCTGGGGGCCCGCGAGGTCTGGATCGGTCCGCAGTTCTGCTTCGGCAACCGCCGTCGCGGTGACCTGGCCCTGCTGCAGGCCATGGGTGCACAGCACGGCTTCACTGCCGGTGCGATCGACCCGGTCGACCTGCACGGCGAGCGCATTTCCGCCACCCGCATCCGCCAGCTGCTGCGCGAAGGCAACTTCGCCCATGCGGGCGACCTGCTTGGTCGCCCGTATGCGATCGGGGGCAGGGTGGTGCGCGGTCGTCAGCTCGGTCGCACGCTGGGCTTCCCCACCGCCAACCTGCGCTTCCCGAAGACGCCGGCGCTGGCCGGCATCTACGCCACCTGGGTGCACGGCGTGTTCGACCAGCCGTGGCCGTCGGTGTCCAGCTTCGGCACCCGGCCCACCGTCGAGGGCGTGGAGCCGCTGCTGGAAGCGCACCTGTTCGACTTCCAGGGCGACCTGTACGGTCGGCACATTCAAGTTGAATTCGTCGCCAAACTGCGCGATGAAGAGAAGTTCCATGATCTGGCCGCCTTGACCGACCAGATGCACCGTGACGCCGACCAGGCCCGTCACATCCTTTCCGAACACAGATTGCGAGCCACTGCGTGAGCCAGGACTACAAAGCCACCCTTCATCTGCCAGCCACTGAATTCCCGATGCGCGGCGACCTGCCCAAGCGCGAGCCGGGCATTCTGTCGCGCTGGGAAGACGAGGGCCTGTACGCCCGCCTGCGCGAAAACGCGCAGGGTCGCCCGCTGTTCGTGCTGCACGACGGCCCGCCGTACGCCAATGGCCAGATCCACCTCGGCCACGCGGTCAACAAGATCCTCAAGGACATCATCGTCAAGTCGCGCTACCTGGCCGGCTTCGATGCGCCTTATGTGCCGGGCTGGGACTGCCACGGCCTGCCGATCGAAATCGCGGTGGAAAAGAAGTGGGGCAAGGTCGGCACCAAGCTCGACGCCGTCGCCTTCCGCCAGAAGTGCCGCGAATACGCCGAAGAGCAGATCGATCTGCAGCGCCGCGACTTCAAGCGCCTGGGCGTCACTGGCGACTGGGACAACCCGTACAAGACCCTGAGCTTCGATTTCGAAGCCAACGAGATCCGTGCGCTGGCCAAGGTGGTCGCCAACGGTCACCTGGTGCGCGGTGCCAAGCCGGTGTACTGGTGCTTCGACTGTGGCTCGGCGCTGGCCGAAGCGGAAATCGAATACCAGGACAAGACTTCGCCGGCGATCGATGTGGCCTATGCCGCGCGTGATTCGCAGCAGCTGGCCGCCGCCTTCGGCGTGCAGCTGCCGGCCGGCGTGGAAGTGGCGGTGCCGATCTGGACCACCACCCCGTGGACCCTGCCGGCTTCGCTGGCCGTTTCGCTGGGCGCGGAAATCGAATACGCCCTGGTAGAAGGCCCGGCCCACAACGGCCAGCCGCGCTGGCTGGTACTGGCCTCGGCGCTGGCCGAACGTTCGCTGGCCCGCTACGGCGTGGACAGCGTGGTGGTGCACGGCCATGCCACCGGTGCCGCGCTGGAAAACATGCTGCTGGCGCATCCGTTCTACCCCGAGCGCGATATCCCGCTGCTCAACGGCGACCACGTCTCCGACGCCGACGGTACCGGTGCGGTGCATACCGCCCCCGGCCACGGCCAGGAAGACTATGCGGTGTGCCTGAAGTACGGCCTGGTGGAAAAATACAACGCCGGCCAGATCAACCCGGTGGACGGTGCGGGCGTGTACCTGCCATCGACCCCGCCGGCCGGTGACCTGGTGCTGGCCGGCCAGCACATCTGGAAGGCGCAGCAGCCGATCATCGACGTGCTGCGTGCCAGCGGCGCGCTGCTGGCATTCGTGGAAATCGTGCACAGCTATCCGCACTGCTGGCGCCACAAGAAAACCCCGCTGGTGTTCCGTGCCACTCCGCAGTGGTTCATCTCGATGGAGCAGGCCAACCTGCGCCGTGACGCGCTGGCCGCCATCGACACCGTGGGCTGGTTCCCGGGCTGGGGCAAGGCGCGCATCGCCAGCATGGTCGAAGGCCGTCCGGACTGGACCATCTCGCGCCAGCGCACCTGGGGCGTGCCGATCGCATTGTTCATCCACCGCGAAACCGGCGAGCCGCACCCGAACACCGTCGCCCTGATGAACCAGGTCGCCGACCGCGTTGAAGTGGAAGGCATCGACGTGTGGTACTCGCTGGACGCCGCCGAGCTGCTCGGCGACGAAGCTGCGCAGTACGAGAAGGTCACCGACATCCTGGACGTGTGGTTCGACTCCGGCGTCACCCATGAAGGCGTGCTGCTGGCGCGTGGCTACGGCAAGCCGGCTGACCTGTACCTGGAAGGGTCGGACCAGCACCGCGGCTGGTTCCAGTCGTCGCTGCTGACCGGCGTGGCCATCGACAAGCGCGCCCCGTACAAGCAGTGCCTCACCCACGGTTTCACCGTGGACGAGCACGGCCGCAAGATGTCCAAGTCGGAAAAGAACGGCATCGAGCCGCAGGAAATCATGAAGACCCTGGGCGCGGACATCCTGCGCCTGTGGATCGCTTCGGCCGACTACAGCAACGAGATGTCGCTGTCGCAGGAAATCCTCAAGCGCAACGCCGACGCCTACCGTCGCCTGCGCAACACCGCGCGCTTCCTGCTCGGCAACCTGGACGGCTTCGACCCCGCCCAGCATCTGGTCGCGCCGGCCGACATGGTCGCGCTCGACCGCTGGATCGTGCACCGCGCGTGGGAAGTGCAGGAGAAGATCAAGGCCTCCTACACCGCCTACAACATGGCCGAGATCGTGCAGCTGCTGCTGAACTTCTGCAGCGTGGACCTGGGCTCGCTGTACCTGGACGTCACCAAGGACCGCCTGTACACCATGCCGGTGGACTCGCGCGGCCGCCGTTCGGCGCAGACCGCGATGTACCACATCGCCGAAGCCTTCACCCGCTGGGTGGCTCCGATCCTGACCTTCACCGCCGACGAGCTGTGGGGTTACCTGCCGGGCAAGCGCGCCGACAATGTGCTGTTCTCCACCTGGTACGAGGGTCTGGTGCCGCTGCCCGCCGATGCGCCGCTGAATGCGGCTGACTTCGATCAGCTGCTGACCGTGCGCGAGCAGGTCGCCAAGGTGCTCGAGCCGATGCGTGCCAACGGGGCCATCGGGGCCGCGCTGGAAGCGGAGATCACCATCGCGGCCAATGAGGAAACCGCCACGCGTTGGGCTCCGCTTGCCGACGAGCTGCGCTTCCTGTTCATCAGCGGCGACGTCAGCGTGCGCCCGGCGACCACCGACGAGGTGTTCGTCAGCGCACAGCCGACTGAAAAGCAGAAGTGCGTGCGTTGCTGGCACTACCGCGCCGACATCGGCGTGGTCGCCGCCCATCCGGAACTGTGCGGTCGTTGCGCCAGCAACGTCGACGGTGCCGGCGAAGACCGCAGGTGGTTCTGATGACCGGTTCGCGCGTGCGTCCCAATGCACTGGTGTGGCTGCTGCTGTCGGCGGCCATCATCGGCCTGGACCAGTGGTCCAAGGCGTGGGTGCTGTCCAGCCTGCCCGAGTTCGAGCCCGTCGCCGTCATTGACGGCTTCTGGAACTGGTACCGCACCTACAACACCGGCGCGGCGTTCAGTTTCCTGAGCGACGCCGGTGGCTGGCAGCTGTGGTTCTTCACCGCGCTGGCGGTGGGCATCAGCGGCCTGATGGCGTTCTGGCTGTCACGCACCCCGCGCGGCCACTGGCGCAGCGCCGCGCCTTACGCCCTGGTGATCGGCGGTGCCATCGGTAACGTCATCGACCGCCAGGTGCATGGTCACGTAGTGGACTTCATCCAGTGGTACATCGGTGACCATTACTGGCCCGCGTTCAACATTGCCGACGCCGCCATCGTTGTCGGTGCCATTGGTATAGCTGTGTTCGGCCTGTTTGACGGCAAGTCCGCCAAAAAGGCGGATAATGCCAACCCGTAACATCAAGCCGGCGCTGGCCGGGAGACCTGTCTGATGGATGTGCTGCTTGCCAACCCGCGTGGATTCTGTGCCGGTGTCGATCGTGCGATCGAGATCGTCAAGCGCGCGATCGAAACGTTGGGCGCGCCCATCTACGTGCGTCATGAAGTGGTGCACAACCGCTTCGTGGTGGACGATCTCAAGCAGCGCGGCGCGATCTTCGTCGAAGAACTCGACGAAGTGCCGGACAACAACACCGTCATCTTCAGCGCCCACGGCGTCTCCCAGGCCGTGCGCCAGGAAGCCGAGCGTCGTGGCCTGAAGGTGTTCGACGCCACCTGTCCGCTGGTCACCAAGGTCCACTTTGAAGTGGCCCGTCACTGCCGTGCCGGCCGCGACGTGGTGCTGATCGGCCACGCCGGTCACCCGGAAGTGGAGGGCACCATGGGCCAGTGGAACCGCGAAGCGGGCACCGGGCAGATCTATCTGGTTGAAGACGTGGAGCAGGTCGCCACGCTGCAGATCAACCAGCCGGAAAACTTCGCCTACACCACCCAGACCACGCTCAGCGTGGACGACACGCGCGGCATCATCGACGCGCTGCGCGAGCGCTTCCCGGCCATGCAGGGTCCGAAGAACGACGACATCTGCTACGCCACCCAGAACCGCCAGGACGCCGTGCGCGACCTCGCCAAGCGCTGTGACCTGGTGCTGGTGGTCGGTTCGCCGAACAGCTCCAATTCCAACCGCCTCAGTGAGCTGGCCATCCGTGAGGGCGTGGAGAGCTATCTGATCGATGGCGCGCACGAGATTGATCCGGCCTGGGTGATTGGCAAGCAGCACATTGGTTTGACTGCAGGTGCCTCGGCACCGCAGGTGCTGGTGGATGGGGTGATTGCGCGCCTGCGCGAGCTCGGTGCGGGTAGCGTCGGTGAGCTGGATGGTGAGCCTGAGTCGATGGTGTTTGCGTTGCCGAAGGAACTGCGGCTGCGTTTGATTTCCTGAGAGGCGTGACGACCAACGGTCGTCGCCTACCGCGGCATGACGCATGATCGGCGTGACGACCAACGGTCGTCGCCTACCGCGGTCTTTCACTGGTAGGTGACGACCGTTGGTCGTCACCCCGATAACAACACCCCGTACGACGAAGGCATGACCTTCGGCCATGTAACGCTTGCCCCCACAGGTCTAGCATCAAGGATTCAGCCCCACCGGATCCAATCTTGATGCTCCTGCGCGCCGCCATCCTCTCTGCCCTGCTGTTCACCACCGCCGGCGCACACGCCCAAACCCCGCCGCCGCAGGACGTTCCGTTCCCCGGCACCCTGCGCATCGACGTCGACGCCCGCGACATCGCCCGCCGCATCTTCAAGATCAAGGCCACCATCCCGGCCCAACCCGGCCCGCTCACCCTGCTGTACCCGCAGTGGCTGCCCGGCGCACATTCCCCCAGCGGTCCCATCGACAAACTCGCCGGCCTGCAGGTCACCGCCAACGGCAAGCCGCTCACCTGGACCCGCGATCCCTACAACGTCTACGCCTTCACCGTAAACGTCCCGCAGGGTGCCACCAACGTGGTCGCCAACTTCAACTACATGTCGTCCCAAGGTGGCACGCAGGGCAGGGTGGTGATGACCCCCGACATCCTCAACCTGCAATGGAACGCCAACTCGCTGTACCCGGCCGGCGTGAACACCCGCAACATCCAGGCCCAGGCAACCGTCACCCTGCCGCCGGGCTGGAGCTACGCCACCGCACTGGAAACCGAGCGCCGCGACGGCGACACCGTGGTGTTCAAGCCGATCAGCTACGACCACCTGGTCGACTCGCCGCTGTTCGCAGGCCAGCACTACCGCCAGTTCGACCTCGACCCCGGCGCGAAGGTCCCCGTGCGTCTGAACGTGTTCGCCGACAACGCCAAGTCGCTGGAAGCCAAGCCGGAACAGATCCAAGCCCACCGTGCACTGGTGCAGCAGATCTACAAGCTCTACGGCGCACGCCATTTCGACCGCTACGACTTCCTGCTCGCCCTCACCAGCCAGCTCGGCGGCATCGGCCTGGAGCACCAGCGCTCCAGCGAAAACAGCGGCGACACCGGCTACTTCACCGAGTGGGACAGCACCTGGCTCGGCCGCGACCTGCTGCCGCACGAGTTCAACCACTCCTGGAACGGCAAGTACCGTCGCGGTGCCGACCTCACCACCGCCAACTTCAACGTGCCCATGGGCGACAGCCTGCTGTGGCTGTATGAAGGCCAGACCCAGTTCTGGGGCCAGGTGCTGGCCGCGCGCTCCGGCCTGTGGAGCGTCGACCAGACCCGCGACATGCTGGCCAACGTGGCCGCCACCTACGACCGCGGCCGCCCCGGGCTGGCCTGGCGCAACCTGCAGGACACCACCAACGACCCCACCATCGCGCAGCGCCGCGCGCTCGCCTTCCGCAACTACCAGATGAGCGAGGACTACTACTCCGGCGGGCAGATGGTGTGGCTGGACGTCGAAGGCAAGCTGCGCGCCTTGACCGGCAACAAGCGCAGCCTGGATGATTTCGCCAAGGCCTTCTTCGGCATGCGCGACGGCGACTGGAACGTGAACACCTACACCTTCGAGGACGTGGTGAGCACCTTGAACGGCATCGCTCCGTACGACTGGGCGACCTTCCTGCGCGAGCGCCTGGATGGGCACGGCCCGCTGATCGGCGGCCTGGAAGCGGCCGGTTGGAAGCTGACCTACACCGACGCTCCGAACGATGCGTTCAAGGCGCAGCAGACCCGCGCCAAGAGCACCAACCTGCTGTACTCGATCGGCCTGGCGGTCAGCGACAGCGGAGCCATCACCGACGTGCTCTGGGACAGCCCCTCGTTCAATGCCGGCCTGAGCCCGGGCATGACCGTGCAAGCCGTCAACGGCCGCGTCTACAAGGGCGAAGTGCTGAAGGACGCCGTAGCCGACGCCAAGACCGACAAGGCTCCGATCACCCTGCTGGTACGCAGCTTCGACCGCATCGATACCGTGCGCATCGATTACCACGGCGGCCTGCAGTATCCGAAGCTGGAGCGCATTGCCGGCAAGCCCGACCGCCTTGCCGAGTTGTGGAAGGCGCGATGAACCTGCGCCGCGACGCGCCGATTGTGCTGGCGGCTGTGGCCGCCATCATCGGCGCGTCGCTGGACGGCGACGGCCGATGGCTGCACTACATCGCCAAGCCGCTGACCACGCTGCTGATTGCCGCCATCGCATGGCGTGCCAGCGGCGATCCTGGCTACCGCCGCGCCATCCTCGTCGGCATGGCGCTATCCTGCATCGGCGACATCGCACTGATGCTGCCGTTCGACGCGTTCGTGCCAGGCTTGGTCGCATTCCTGCTCGCGCACCTCTGCTACATCATCGCCTTCCGCGCCGGCTTCAAACCGGGCAGGGCACTCCTGCTGGCCGCTGCGCTGCTAGCCATCTTCGCCGGCGGCAACCTTGTTGGCCTATGGCCACTGCTTCCCGATGAGCTGCGCATTCCCGTAGTCGCCTACGTCGTCGTACTCGCCCTGATGGCCACACTGGCCCTCGCACGCGGCCCACGCTTCGCAGCAGCAGGTGCTGTTCTCTTCGTCATCAGTGACTGTGCCCTAGCGTGGGACCGCTTCGGCGGCGGTCTGCCAGCCGCGAGCCTAATCGTCCTCAGCACCTACTACGCCGCGCAATACTGCATCGCCCGGTCTGTATCCCGGTAGAGTCGGTCGCAAGACGACTGCCCTGAAATCCTCAACACCCGGTAACGCATGACCCCAAACCGAAACGGGCTCTTCGCGCGCACCCAACGTCATTCCACATCCCCCGCACCCTCACACTTCCGTTCTGGATCACACAACCGATCCAACAACGCCAACGCCACCCCATTGCTCCACCCAAACCCATCCTGCAACGGATACTCCCCGCCGCCACCACCCCCAACTTCCCCCTCCACCACATACTTCTCCACCAACTTCCCCTCACGCTCATAAACCCGCTGCACCGTCCGCAAGAACCGCACCCCCACCTGTCGCGCCAACCCGTCCTGCCCATACCGCTGCAATCCATCCACGGCCACCCACTGCAACGGTGCCCACCCATTCGGCGCATCCCACTGCTGTCCGGTGTTCTCGGTTGTGGTCAGCAACCCACCTTCGCGCAGCAACTGAACCTCCACCGCCTGCGCCGTACGCTTCGCCTGCGAAGGCGAAGCAACCTCCAGCCACAGCGGGAACAATGCCGCCGCCGTGAGGGCCGGACGCGGCGTCCCACGCTCCATATCCCGATCCGCATACCAGCCCTGACGCTCATCCCACAGCAGCGCATTGATCGCTTCCCGCCGCTGCTTCGCCATGCGCTCGAAATCACGCGACACCGCACGCTCACCTGAAGCCCGCGCCGCCCGCGCCACCGTCTTCTCCAGATGGAACAGCAGGCTGTTCAAATCCACCGGCACAATCTGCGTCGTATGAATGCTGCTCAGCTCCGCCGGATGCACCAGCCAGCGCGAACTGAAATCCCAGCCCGATTCCGCCCCCGCACGCAGATCGCGATACACCTGCGACGGCTCACGCTGCGGAGCCTTCGCCGCCGTCGCCAGATCATCCGTCCACGACTCCGTGCGCGGCACCGCACGCGCATCCCAGTAACGGTTGAGCAGACTGCCATCGTTCATCCGGATCACACGCTCGATTGCCGCACCGGAAGCCAGTCCCTCTGAACCCCGCATCCAGAACGCATGCTCGGCGCGGAGCTGCGGCAGATACCGCTGATACGCCGCATCACCCTCATGCGTGGCCAGCAGGTCCACCATCAAGCTGAAGAACGGCGGCTGCGACCGGCTCAGGTAGTAACTGCGGTTGCCATTGGGAATGTGCCCGTACTGATCCAGCTGCCAGGCGAAGTTGTCCACCATGTCGCGCACCTGCTCCCAGCGCCCGCTGGAGGCCAGCCCCAGCAGGGTGAAGTAGCTGTCCCAGTAGTAGACCTCGCGGAATCGCCCGCCCGGAACCACGTAGGGCTTGGGCAGCGGCAGCAGTGAGCCGTTCGGGTCCACGGTAGGCGTCGCGCGAGTCAGATGCGGCCACAGGGTTTCTATGTGCGCCCGCAGCGTCTGGCCCGCAGGCGGAACGTAGGCGGCCGCGTCGCCCGGCAGGTTGAAGTGCTCGCCCACAAAGGTGCCAAGGTCGAACCCCGGCTGGGTGCGGACGCGTTGCCATTCCGCCACGGCCGTAGCGGGATCGCCTTTGGGCACCGCATCGGCAAAGGTTTTCTGGTCGGGGAACAGATGGGCGCGCTGCACCTGCTGAAACAGCGGTTGCCAGTGCTGGTCAGGCGGCGCGGGGAGGGCGTCGCCCGGAGTGGCGGCAGCGGCCAGCGGGGACAGGGTCAGGGCCAGCAACAGGCCAAGGCAGCGGGAGCGCAGGGGCATCAGGCAGTTCCAGCAAGGCTTTGCGCCACTCTACGGTCGATTGCGTCAACGCCCGGTGCCCGTTCAGCGCCTGGAGACTGCGACGGGGGCGTGGCAGATTGACCCTGAGGGGCGGTCACCTTAGAATTGCCTGCTAAGCCGGAATAGCTCAGTTGGTAGAGCGGCGCATTCGTAATGCGTAGGTCGCAGGTTCGACTCCTGTTTCCGGCACCAGTTGCATGAAAAGCCCCGGCCTTGGTCGGGGCTTTTTTGTTTGGGCTGAATGTCGGAAATCCTTGATGCCACTCGCGGAGTCGTAATCAAGCCGTTCTTCGCTTAAATGTCGTAATCGCCCCTCTGCAGCTCTCCCTGACGGGCTCCGTGCTGGAGCGGGTTGACTAATGGTGACTTCCTGCCTAGACTCCGCGCCAACAGAGCCAAATCCCCTCCTGACCCCGCGTCAGTGACGGTTTGGCCTTTTTTTTGTCTGAAGTTTGGACTACAGGGACGTGACCGACGCCAGTTACCCTACCGCCACCGCAAAACCCTTCCGGGACTACCCCGAACTTGTCGACATGCTGGAGTCGCGGGGGATGATCATCACGGACAGGGCGAGGGCGATTCGGAAGATTGCCCAAGTTGGATATTTCCGCTTGTCGGGGTATTGGCATCCTTCTCGACGATTCCACATGGAGCGTCACGAAGGGAAGCGCATCCTTAATTACTTGGATGAGTTTCAGTCGAATACTTCATTCGAGGCCGTGTTCCAGTTCTACCTGATGGATAAGTCACTCCGCATCCTCATGACGGATGCTCTGGAGCGCATCGAGGTTTATCTGAGGACAATCATTGCGCACGAACTGGGGCGGCATGATCCAATGGCGCACCTTGACCCTTCCAATGTCATTCGATCAGCACGTACGGTTCGAGATGGATCATCTGCGGGAGCATTGTCACCGCACTCGGCATGGCTGGCCCGGCACGACAAGCTGATAGCCCAGAGTCATGAAGACAGCATCCGGTCTCACATTGATGCCAGCAAGCCCATTCCGGTATGGGTTGCCAGCGAGGCATGGAACTTCGGTGCGGTTTCCAAGCTGTACAGCATGTTGACCCCGAGACATCAAGATAGCATTTGCCAACGTCTGGATATCCTGGAACGAAACGTGGTCGACAACTGGCTAATCAACTTGAATGCCGTCCGGAATCGATGTGCACACCATGCTCGGCTGGCCAATCGACCGAATCCTCGCACACTCATGTTGCCTCGACGCGGATACTTCAACGAGCTCAATCTTGATCGGCACGCAAAGGACCGCTTCTACGGAATGGTCGCCGTAGTGTGGTATCTGTTGAAAGCGATTGGGCCAAGCTCGGATTGGTTGGTGAAGGTGGCCGATGTGGTCGATACCATGCCGAGATTGCCAGGTCTCACTTTTAAGTCGATGGGCTTTTCAGTTGAGGGATTTCCGAGGCGCGAGTTTCGTATCGCCGCGCCTGCGGTTGCGCAGGTGCCCACCTTGGAGGAGGTTTGTTCGGCGACGATGGACGCATTTGTCGCCGCGAAGGAGTCAATCCTGGCCTTTCCTGAGAGTCTCGGTACCTCCGAGACACGCAAGCGCTTTGCCGAAGGCATGCTGGACCATCTGGTAGATTTCTGATTTTTCTCAGGTACGTGCACTTGGCTCGGGTCTTCGTGACCACGGCCGCACACCCTTCACGCCGCCCCTTCCACCCATTACCATCCCACCAGCGCGTACCGCTGGGGAGCGACGCGCGGTCAGTTGATTCAGCCCAATCCAAAGGTTGTTGTCACCTGCCGGTCGGTGTGACCGGACTTCAGGAGGAAGTCGCATGCGCAGCTGGATGTTGGCGGTGGTGGTGTTGTTCGCAGTGCCCTGTGTCGCGTCCGGTGCGTCGAAAGACCCCGCCAAGCTCGTGGCCACGCATGGCTACGCCTACATGTCCTTCTCCAAGGGTGGACAGGACATGCTGGTGGTCAGCCCGGTCGGCAGCAAGCGCGAGATCCGCATCCACATGGCGGCGGACGTCCCCGCCGTGGCCAAGATGCAGGCCATTGGCGACTGGCTGCCCGCAGGCAGGTACCGCATTAGCGGATGGGGCGCGTTGGAGTGGAAGGACGGCCCCACCTTCGAGATCAAGCCGGGGCGGGTCACGGACCTGGGCGACTATATGGCTGTCGATGTCGGCGGCTACAAGACGGTGATGCTGCCCATCGCGCACGCCAGCCGGCAGGACGCGGTGGCCGCCGCGTCCAGAACCTTCGTATCTCAGCTGGTGGACCCCGCGCCCATTCCGGCGGACATGGCGATGTCTGCCCCGATGGAAAGGACCTCTGTCGGCACCGGACTGGGGCTCGTGGGTGACCTGCTGATCGCCCACGATCGCAAGGTCAACAAACCCTCCACCATCAATGCGCTGCTGTCCGCCGAGGACCCGGAGGCGTTCCTGCGCCTCGCTCGTACGGTGACTTTGCCGGTGCAGGAAGAGCCCGCGGCCTTGCCGGATGGAACCCTGTATTTCCCTGCCGACTTCGGCCAGCTGCGCAAGCGCACGCCCGACGGTCACTGGAGCAACGTCGGCATGGACACGCTGCGCCAGATCACTTCGGTGGAAGCCCACGACGGTCGCCTGGTGGCGGGCAGCGACGACGGGCATATCCGTGAGAGCCGCGACGGTGGCACCACCTGGATGGAGCTGGCAGCGCTGGGCAGTAAGCAATCAGTGTTGGATATCGACCACACTGACGGCTACTGGGTGGTGACCACGGTGGAAAATACCGATCCCTTCAAGGAGGGCGCAATCCGGGTTCCCAATCCCATCCTCAACATGCCGTTCGTGCCCAGGACGGTGCGCCTGCGCATTCTTGTGGCACGGGCGGATGATCTGGCGGACCTGAAGCCTTCGCGCGAGTTCGCCATGGACATCAATGAGATGTGGGCGTGGCCGGGTCCGCAGGGGCAGCTTGTGGACGGTGACTACTACGTGCTGGCGGGAAACACGCCGCAGCGTCTGAATCTGGCATCTGGGCAATGGAAGGCCATTCCTCCCCGCGCAAGAACCTCCACGCTGCGGGTCAATCCCACCACCGGCGTGGTGTCGGCTTTGTGGGGGCAGGGAGCCTTCTCCAAGGTCTATTACTCCACCGACAAGGGCGATACCTGGCAGCAGATTGGCCGCCCGCCCTACGTGATCTGGGACGTGCAGATGGACACCGCGACCTCCGGCTGGGCCTCCCGATGGAACATGAATGCGTTTGGCGGAGACTGGGAGTTGTACAGCTTCTCGCGGCAGAAGAACGACTGGGATCATGTGGGTGATGCGCCATTCAACTGCAAGCCCATGCGCGTGAGTGCCCAGGTGCCGGTGTTCTGCATGACCCGGGACGCCAGCATCTTCTCGCTGCGCGATGGCAAATGGAACGTGGAGTTTTCTGCCCAATGAATGCCCGGATGTGGATCAGTTCGCTCACGCTGGGCCTGGCCATGCTCGCTTGTCATGTTGTGCAGGCCGCAGCGGTCCAGACTGCGAACGCATCGACGCCAGCCGAGACCGACACTGCCAAAGCAGTTCGCTACGCGCGGGCGCTGGAGGCCGCGCCGCTGGCCGACAACGCGCTGGACATGCGTAAATGGCTGCTGCGCTGGATACTGGAAACGCCGGATTACACGGTTCTGGTCTGCAACATGCTCGACATTCCGGACGACGAGAAGGGAACGCTGTCTGGCGAGTTGATGGTGCAGATGATGGCCGGCAACGTGGCCTGGCAGATCGAACACCCGCAGCAGAACGACGATGTGTCGCGCCAGATGGCAGCGGTACGGAGCGCGTTGAAGATGTACGCGGCCTACGTGGCCACGGACCCGAAATGGAAGGTTTCTGCGCTTGATCCGGTCATCGAGCGAGACCGCAACGGCACACTGCGCGAGCATGTCGCCAAGAAGGTCGCCGCCGGCTGTAACTCGGAGAACGGTGGCGAGAAGATGACCTTCAGTGAGGAGGCGGAGCCACCGCCATTCCTGGGCGGATTTCTGCGCGAATCGCACATGGTCTATCCGCTGAAGGTGCAAACGGGCTGGGTGATGCAGAACGAGCATCGCTACGACGAACTCGAGTCCGGGGCATCAGTCCGCTTCCAGCGCGAAGGTGATGTCACCGGCTGGATGGATGTTTACTTCTACCCGATAGGCGTGATTAGCAAGGAACAGCTGGAAACGCTGGCTGCTGCCGAGCGCGAGCACTTGATCACCGTGTGGAAGGACGCCTCCATCGGCCCACCGCTGAGCGCGCTCGGAAGCTTCAAGGTGCCGCTGAAGGCGGCGATGTCGGTTCCCGCGGGGCGTCAGCCGCGCCCGGAATTCATCACGGCGTATGCCGCCGACTTTACCTACAAGCACAGGGAAAACAGCAAGCACTACCATTCGGTGTTGGTGTTCATGGTGGACCGGCTCTACGCAGTGAAGCTGCGCTACAGTGTCGACGTTGACAAAATGACCCGTGAGCAGGCGCGCCATGAGGCCGAGGCCTTCGCTCGCAGTCTGTTGCCGCAGGCAGAGATCACCAGCACCGGCCGTTGCGGTTCCCCCGCAATGGGCATCAACGGCAAGATGGCCGACGGTTGCGTGGGCGAGGATCCGATCCAGCCGCTGGTGCCTGAAGGCTATCGTGAGCTGCGTTTCGAGTATCCGGCACCGCGTTGAAGCGGAAGTCACGTTGGGGCTTCATGGTGCCCGAGGCAGGGGGTACCGTGACCCCGGTCCTCACCTGGTCACACGCCAGTTGCTATCCTCCAGCCTGGACGAAGCCCGACAATCAGGAAATCAAGGACGATGGCATCCATCACCGCTCTCCGTCGCACCGCGCTCGCACTGGCGCTTCCGCTCTGCCTCAGCCTAGCCTCGCCACTCCTTGCAAATGAGCCGGCGGGACCCGCCGAAGCCGAAGAATCCACCCACGCCAAGGTCCTGCGCTACACCCGCGCACTGGAGGTCTCTCCGGACGCCGCCGACGCGTCGGAAGTGCGAAGGGCGCTGCTCGATTGGGCGATGAACAACAGTGAGTTTGAGGTCAACCTGTGTGACGTGATGGACCTGCCCGAACTGGGGCACAAGGACCGCAGTCCGATCACCACCGAGCTGACGCAGCAGATGCTGTTCGGCAACGTGGCATTCCAGATCGAACACGGCAGGGACACCCCTGAGCTCGCCCGACAGGTGGCCGCCGCGGAAAGTTCGATCAAGGTCTACAAAGTGATGCTGGCCAAGCACCCGGAACTGCGCATCGCGCAGATGGACGCGTTGGTCGCCGTGCAGAAGGCCGGCCGTCTGGACCGGCACCTGGCCCCGGTGGTGACGGATTGTCTGGCCGCGCGCCGCACCCGTGTGAACGCGTCGCCGGACGAGGTCCCCTTATTGGGGGGCTTCCTGCGCGAGACCTCGCTGATCTTCCCGGAAACCATGGGTACCTGGAAGTTCGTTCATGAAACCCGCCTCGATGACGCCCCCCACGGGGCCGTGCTGCGCTATCAGCGCCCGGGTGACGACTCCGGCTGGGTGGATGTGTACATCTATCCGGTGGGTGTGAACTCGGTCGAGGCCGTGGCCGAGCAGGCGGTGAACGAGCGCGACGCGCTGCAGAGGAGCTGGGAATCGCAGCTGGTCGACCCGCCCATGTCACCGTTGTCGACGTTCACGCTTCCGGTAAAGCCGGTTGCCAACCCCTCTCCCTATCACCAGCCTCGCCCCAAGGCGATCACCGCGTACCAGGTGGACTTCGGCTTCAAGCGTGAGGATGGGGCCTACAGCGGGGCTTTCATCTATATGGTGGACCGCCTGCACGGCATCGAAATCCGCTACAACGCGAAGGCGGCGTCACTCGACCGGACGCAGTTGCGCAAGGAAGCTGAAAAATTCACGCGCGAGGTGTTCCCGCAGCTGGGCATCATCAGCAATGGCAGCTGCGGTCTCCCGCAGATGGGCGTTGACGGCAAGCTCGCTGACGGCTGCGACGGCATCGAGCCGGTGACACCTGCTGTGGGCGAGGGGATGCGGGAGCTGCGGTTCGAGTACGCGCCGCCGTCGCCCTGAGGGACGGGCCTGCCCGCCCCCTCTTAAAAAGAGCATGAAGAACCGCTCATATCGGCCGATAAGCCCGGTAGGGGCGTCGCTGCCACCAACGACGGAGCGCTACATCCACCTGATGCCCGTTCGCTTGGGCTTGGAAACAATAGCTGGCTGCCACCGTGGGCATTGAGGGAGTCGAACTGTGGAAAACGCGCAAGAAGGGTATTTTCAGATACGGGATGGGTTCCTCGCCTACTACTACGAGTACTGCAGGCATGTAGCCAGAAGCGGACGTGGATGGACGGAAGGAGAAACCGCTGCTGGCTTTGCAATGGAGCAGTTTGATGGAGTCTTCCATTCAGACATCGAGAATCTCATGCTTGAGGTCATATTCCTGGTCTCGAGCACGGGTCGACTTCTCGCTGAGCCGAGTGCGCGAGGGCTAGGAATCGCGGCGGAACTGCTTGGAAAAGTGGGTGTGGCCAACATCCCAAGCCTTCTGGATGAAGAAGAGGCCTCTGAGTTGCTGTTTGACTTGAAGACGCTTGGTTTGATCCCGCATCGCTGAATTGATGGGGGCTGAGGTGCCTATTGATCGCAACGCTGCCCCTGGCAGTCGAGACGTTCAATGGGAAGTTTCATTGGACAATGGCTGGTCGTAAGCGTTATCGGCTGCCCGGACGCTGGACGATCCGCCGCCGGCCGCGCTGAGTGCGTTCCGTTCGAGTCTGGAATTTTCTGATTGGACGGCCTCCTTCGAGGGCTGGCAAGGCTCTGTCCGGCCAGCCTGAGCGAGAGTGAATGGACGATTGCTCCGGTAGAGTAGGGTTGGAGATGAGCGAGCTGTACGATTGGTTCCGTAAAAAGATCTCGGACTCGATAGGTGGTCTGCCGAGTCCGAGAGGCGTTGCTGTAATGCTTGCCGCGTGCGAGCGAATGTTCGGCGTGCTCGCTCAGATTGACTTGCAAGGGGCTTGTGATTCTCCGCAGCTCCGGAGGATTCTTGACGCGATGTGGGATGGTCAAGTGCTTGAGCTTGAAGATGCCACCTTTCCCGGGGATCTCGAGGTGGATTCGCTCTCTGTCGAGCTGGGGATGATGGCTGCGGACTCCATCAAAATGGCCAGAGACCTGGTCGTCCAAGGGGTCGGCACTGTCGACGACATCCTGTTGATGGCCGTCGACATGGCAAATGCCATCGATGCCGCCCAGGAAGATCCCCTAGAAGCTGGCTTGGGCCTGATTGACTCGTTCCTGGTAATTCCAGACTCTTGCGTGTCGGTGGAGGTCAAGCGCCAGTTTTCAGATATCTCGGATCAATATGGAGGGGATAAAGAGGTCATTGCACGGCAGAGCTTGCATGCTGGGTCAACGAGTCAGGACCTGACCTGCGGTATGTCGTTCTGAGTGATTTCGCCAGGGTGGTGAGTTCTAAAATGGACGCATCTTCATGGAAACCTCGCGACATCGACTATCTTGCGTGCAGCGGAAGGCGGCCTGCGAGTGTCAGCTGATCTCTGGTCGGTCAACTAAGTGTCGGAAGTTTGGAGCAGAGAACTATGGTGACTGATCGGTCCATCAAGATGGCGGCGGAAGACGCTCGCGATCTGGTTTCACGTCACGGCGACATCGTTGGTTTCGGATCGACACAGGACGCTGTTGGTCGCGCCTGGATCGAGGCGGCTGAGCGAAAGATCGGTCTTGAATTCTCGCCGTCCTACTTGTGGTTTCTAAGGACGTACAAGGGCGGTGAGATATGTGGTGAAGAGATCTTCAGTGTTTACGGGCTTGATTTCGACGCCGTGAGTGGTGGTGACATTGTTCACCAGCGCGAACTCGATCAGGCGAGTGGTCTGATGCACCCGAGTCAGCTGGTGGTGAGTAGGACGGACCTTGGCGAGGTATTCTTCTTTGACTACTCCGATGCGGCAGCTGGTGAAGTCCCAATCAAGCTTCTTCTGCCGTCGGGCCAGGCTATGGAGTATGCCTCAGACTTCTACGAGTTCATTTGCAAGAGAATACGTAGTTACATTTGACTACGGATGGATAGGGTTGCCGCGAGCATGAGGTCGGGCCACCTCCCAATTCATATGACGCTTGGTCCTTTGACGAATGATCAACTCTCGCTGTTCATTGGCGAGGTTAGTATGTGTGGCATCGACGCTGTTTGGTACAAGACCTACGACTTCCACCCCGTTCTTGGCTTTCAAAAGAGGGTTGAGATGTTCTTGCAGGTGATCTCGGCAATTCTGGAGAGAGGCCTGGCAAAGTTGCAATCAGCTGATCAAATTCTGACTGCGCCAGTTGAAGAACAGGTGAGTCAGTTCAGAGAGGCTTGGCCATCAGCGGACGACTGGGATGAAGATTTTTTCTGGGTCTCCAAGAGTGGTATTGGCTGGACTCCAAGTGGGTTGGTTTGGATCGCCGCAGATGGTTCAGAGTTCTGGACCTAGGAGTGCGCTTGACGAGCCGTTCGTTGCTGTCCCAACGGAGGTTGTAGGTACAATAAGCTTCCTGTTTCTGCGCTCGTCCCGATTGGCCAGGTTTTCCGCAAATGACGATGGACAGAATCGCGTTCTATCAGGAAGTTCAGGTCAGTGCCGAGTGTGGGAGTCCGGAGTATCGAGGTTTGAAGGGGGCTGTCCTTGGTATTAGTCAGGAGGATGGGGTCGTTTACGGGTACGCCGTTCTTCTTCATGGGGAGAGCACTACGACCTACTTCAAGAAAGACGAAATTACGGCGACGGGTAAGCATTTTTCTCGTGGAGACTACTACTGATCTGGTTGGGTGGCCTTCGTGGCGGTGCGGCCTGCTGGACCGGCCGGAATTTGAGAGGCGACTCCATAGCGGTAGACATTCACGTTTCTGGCGATGGCCCTGTGGATCCCGGTGAGCTTGGTGATGACGGGCTGCGAGTCAAGGCAAAGCGTGTACTGAAGGAGTCTAGGTTCCTGTGCTGCCGCTGGCTTTGCGGGGCCTTGGTGGCCGGGCCATGCCTCAAGAAGGGCGACGCAGCGCCGATATCGTGCCGGCGGAACGCGTCTTCCCTGAAGCTGCACATTGGTGGATCGCATGAGATTGTCTGACTACCCGGTGGACCTGTCAGAGTTGCCTTGGCACCTCTATCTGCTGACGTTGGACGACTACTCGCCAAGTGCCCTGGCAGGTGGAGTGGCAGAGACCGTTGACGTAGATCGGTGGCAATACGCGGTCGAGGTCATCTTCCGGTGTCTCAGCTCAGGTCTGTGGGCCTTGTGGGACGAAGGCGTTCTGGACGAGCTGGGGGTCGACAGTTGCGAGGGCTTCTGCCGAGGACTGGCGCGCCTCAGTCCTGCCGTGCTGAGCGAGGAGGCTCAACGGTTCTGGCTCAACCCGCAGCTGACGTCAACCGAAATGGCACTGCAGCTGGTTGCCGAGTACGCTGTCGAGGGGCAGCCAGGGGAGCTCAAGGAAGGAATCATGGAAAGGATTGAGGCGGTGTTTGCCGACGCTGGAGTGCCATTGGAACGGGGTGTTCTCTTTCCAGTTGACTGTCTACGCGCGGGTTCAGCGTAAAGGTTGCCGTCGAATATCATGAATATTCTTGAGCTCTCCATCGCGGGGACACCCGAGCGTCATCAGGTTCTGGCGGCCCTGGCCCGCGCCCTTGGTGTGTACGAATGGGCCCTCATAGATGAGGCCGCCTACTGGGAGGCATCACCCGATGCGCGCAAGCAGTTGGTTGGCTATGACTTGGCGATGGGTCATGGAACCCACCCGCTACGGCTGGACGCGTACTGTGATCAGGACGTTTATGGTGAGGCGTTGGGGCTGATCGGACGCCAGATGGCGATCCGGCTGAACGTCGAAGTTGCTGTTGGAGACTTCATGGGTGGTCAGGATGTCGTCACTGGCCGCTTCATTGTGTATGCGCCAGATGGTAGCTATAGGTTCGCCGTCGAGTGCGGCGTGGGCGGAGAGTTCTCACTCGAGTTCTGCGAGTAGTGCTCCTGCGCGGAGTATGGTTTCTGATGGAGTGACTGAGCATGGAAAGCATTCTGCAGCGGTTGTCGAATCTGTTCGGGCCACGCAGGCCACATCAAGTTCAGAAAATCGCATGGGCAAGCGTCCTCGCGAATGATCGGTTCTTCTGCCTGAGGACCTGCTCAGGATATCGGGCTAGCATCGTCGATCCACAGGGCGCGGCAATCTATCTGGAGCCGTCGGCGTGTGATGAACGTCTTGGTGAGGCTGTCCTGACTTGCCTCGCGCAGAGCAGGTTCGTCGCTCCCTATGCACACAAGCGCGTGAATCCCGAGGCTGGCGTGGATGCCGAGCTGCACGATCCTGTGCGAATCGGCGATCGATATGAGTCGTGGGTGAAAGAGTTGATGGCCAAGTACGGCTACAAGAGCAGGCGTGCGCTCTTTGCTGGGCTGAGGAACTGCCAGGTTTCCATGGTTGACAGTGAGATTGTCATGACTCCCACGTATCGAGACGGCAAGGAAGGCTGGTCCTAGTCCTCGGATGAGGATGGGAGCTTGAAGATTAGCGCGAGCGCCGCGCCTGCTGATGTGGGTGCCGCTATGCGCAGGGCTTTGGGGGATTGCAAATGAACTACCGGGCAGCCGATCATGAGTTCGCCTCTAGGGCGCAAGCTAATGATTAGTTATGAGACCGCGCTGGCCAGGGTTCTTGCGGAGCTGGAACAGGCTTCAGTGCCTGTCGAGGTTACGTATGAGGGCGAGTTCTCCGATGGCTGGTTCTTCTGCTACGAGTCTAAAGAGTTCTTGACGTCAGGAGAGTTGTCGGCACGACTGGTGGGTAACTGTCCGATCCTTGTCGACAAGTACACCGAGGAGCTTGTGTATCTGGGTACTGCTCAGCACCCGGATGACTCGGTGCAGGACTACCTGATCATGAAGCGGTCTGAGGGTACGTCTGCTAGTGGCTAGTGGATCTGAGTCAATGGAAGGATAAATGAAGAAGAAGACGGTGGTCGTTGGGTGTGTGTTGCTCGCATTCGTAGTCGTGGTAATCGCACCCTTCGTATTGGTGTGGGCCGCGGATCAGTACCGCTTCGCGCGATCACAGAAGCTCATTGAAGTTGAGGCTCCTGCAAGTCGTCTTCCGGCACCGATTGAGGAAAATTGAATAGTGGTCATCGTGATTCCCGCCTGTGGCCAGTGGAAGATCGGTGCCGAGATGGTTCGCGTATGTGGGACTGCTGGCTTGATCAAGTTGTTTCCAACTGGGGAAGAGGGTGGCTGCCCGGGCGATGGAGAGGTGCCTCAGCAACTGTGCGATTCGGACCCTGAGCAGCTTGACTCTGCTAATGCCGACAAGGCCAACATCTGGGTGTGCACCTGCTTCATGGGAACGAGGCAGTGCCAGCCTGTCGCGGTGCGAGCGTGAAGATTCCTAAGTTGGACAACAGGGCGATCTTTGACTCGGTGCTGAGGCACTCGCGCGGCTATTCAATGGGCAGTCTGTGGCAGTCGCTGAATGTGGATGTCTCGACGCTGGATATCAGCTTTAAGGCGCGCACGGAGCTCTTCTTCCTCTTTCTGCACGAGCAGATGAGCGTGGGGGCGATGCGACTCGCATTGGACGGAGTCTTCTTGGGTGGCAGCATCGATGAGCAGCTTGCGCGGCTTAAGGACGCTTGGCCATCAGACGATTCGGGAAGCGAAGACGAAATGTACTTCTGGTTCCTGGCGGAGGCACCCGCCGGGGTGGTCTGGATTGGCCCTGATGGCACCGAAAACTGGACATAGAGCAACGCTCTCTGCGAGATGAGTGTCCCGTACGCGGGCTCCGCAGTGGCAGGGCGGTCGATCCGGCTGTTGCGAGTCATGCGCGCAGCCTAGGTTCGCAAGGCTGTGCGCAACGCCCCTTCATGCTTTTCCGAAAATTGGGCGGAAGGCTGGAATGGCTGGATGCTGGCCAGGATGCCGGCAATGGCATCTTTGGTCTTGTTACGGTCGTAAGATTCCTGCAGGCCCGTCCAAAATCCTTCTGAAGTACCGAAGTAGCGCGACAGGCGCAAACCGGTATCGGCTGTGATCGCGCGGTCCCCCGTTACGATCTGTCCGATCCGTCGCTGTGATACACCAATGGACTTGACCAAGCGGTACTGGGTGATGCCCATGGGTACCAACAACTCATGCAGCAGGATCTCACCAGGAGTTGGGTAGGGGACAGTGCGCATGGTCATCTCTACGAGTAGGACGGACTACGCTACCTCGATCGGTCGAGACCGCTTTCCAAATCCGTTCAGTTGGGTGAGCGCCAAACCGCGGATAGATGCCCTGCTGAAGCGATACCGGCGAATCCATCGACGAACGCTGGCCTGTGAGCCACATGCGACAGCACGGAGGCCTGCCAGAAAGAACTGGTGGCAGGTATCCGTGCCAGAGTTTCGCCAGAACGTGGCCATTCTGGCGCGGAATCCGCGCCAAAAATCCGTTTTTCATGCCATACGCGTCAACCTTGAAGATGGCCTATCAAAATCGCACGCAACGCGTGGAAACAGGCCCTTCACATCCGTCTTGGCTTCCGGCAATGTTGCCCCCGGAGTCTAGAAAACTCTTTTAGTACGTAGACTTTGGATCCCAAGGTCGGGATGGTGGCGAATACAACACCCCCCCAAGGTGGGGGAATAAGCCACACCGTTACGTGCTGCGGTTTTCTAGCTCCCGACGCCTTTCCCATGGGGGGAAAGGCACTTCCCCGGGAGTCTGTGATGTACGCGTTCTGGGCCTTCATCCATCGCTTCGAGCTGCCCACTCGAGGCCTTCGCTTATGTCTTCCGCGCGCTCGCAGCCGATTAGCGCTGCCCCGCCGCGCGCGCCAGCACGCCTTATAACGTCGGGCGCTGCCCCGACTGACTGATCGGCATCCCGCCGCGCCGTTGCTGCGCGCCGCGGTGCCACATCGTTGAACTCATTCATGACCCAGTTCTGGGAGGAACCCATGTGCGAGCAGTGTTGCCTTGCAGGTGTTGATGACCATGTAATTCCGGCGTGCCCTCAGTGTGGCCGCGAAACCGTAGCGGCTCATTCTCAGTCGCCCGCTGGTCCGTCTGGCGGCAGTTCCCCCGGGGGCGGGGATCGTGCCTTCGGTGCTGTGTCGTTGGTGCCCCCATCGCCGACCATCCACCCAGGGCAGGTGCTGATGGAGGACTACCTGCGCCCCATGGGCCTGTCCATTCGCCGCCTGGCGGAAGCGATCAGGGTGAAACGCGGTCGGCTGGAGTCGGTCATTGGCGGTCGAAGTGCCATCAGTACCGAACTGTCGATGCGCCTGGGCCGCTATTTCGGTGACGCGCCGCTGTACTGGGTGGACCTGCAGGTGAAGCATGAAAGGGAGATGGCCGATTGCGCCTGGGGCGAGGACATCGATCTGATTCGTCCGCGCGTGCGCTGGTAGGCCTTCACAATGGGTCGCTACGCATATCGCACGACCCAGGTTTTCCGTTCGAGCGCAGCCCGTCAACGAAGGCGGGCTGTCGCCCAGGCAGCAGGGGGTTTGGGTATGAGTCTGGTGATGGTTCTGGAGATGGAGTCAGGTGCCACGGTGGAAGATGTGGCATCGACCTTGTCTGGTCTGAATCCGGTGCTGCAGGGAAAGCGGATCATCGAGGGCGGGCTGCTTTCCGGCTCGCGGTGTGGCTACGGGTTTCAGGTGCATCGCGATCCGGTGCCGGTGAGGGCGCGGGGTATGCGGGTGCCGTGGCGCGTTGGCCTGACCATGACGTTTCATTTCCGGGCCGCCTACATGCTGGACAGCCTCGGGCAGATCTACCAGCTGATCGAGCTGTTTGCTGACCAGCACCCGCACCGTTTCGTGCTGTCATTTCAGTACGAGCGGATCTACGCGGTGCGGGACGAGTGCGGATTGAACCTGGTGTGGAAGATCTCGTAGAGCCGGGCTTGCCCGGCTGCTGTTGGCGCGGGGTTTCCGCAGATCAACGCGGTTTCGATTAGGGTTCATGCGTTACCGGATGTTGGTTATTTCATGGCCGTCGTCTGTCGACCGACGCTACCAGGCTTTGCGACAGACCCCATCTGTTAAAGTCCCCATGCCCCGTTCGTTCGACCAAGCCCCCCCAATGCCCGTGTTCCACCGCACTCTTCTGGCCGCAGCGCTGCTGGTCAGCGCCACCGCGTTACACGCCCAGACCCGCAATTGGACGCCGGCCGTCCAGGTAGAGAAGACGGCAGATCAGGCCCGCCTGCTCAACGCCAAGGGCAAGGTGCTGCTGGAACAGTTGGATGGTTTCTACCCGGAAGGCGATGTGGCCCTGGTCTCGCGCGGATCGCTCTGGGGTGCAGTGCGCGCCGACGGCAAAGTGCTGCTGCAACCGGAGTACGCGCGGGTGGACCGGATGGAGGGCACGAGCCTGCTGCAGGCGTGCCGGGAAGACAATGAAAGCTGTGGTCTGGTGGACCACAACGGCAAGGTGGTTCTGCCTCTGCAGAACGAGCGCTTCGCCGTTTTCGATGCCAAACGTACGCCTTGGTCGATCACCCGTCAGGATCGCACGGGTGCTTATGACCCGAAGGCGCAGCGCTGGGCGCTCCCGCAGGAGTATGCGCAACTTCGCATCGGCGGGGGCTTCGTACTGGCAAGGCCCGCCAAGGATGCCGACTGGCAGGTGTTCGATGAAGGCGGTAAGCCAGTGCCTGGCGTACCCGCTGCCAGCGACTGGACACTGTGGGCCGAGGGCGAACGCGTGGTCGGCAGCCAGGGAGTGTTCGATACCGAGGGCAGGGCATGGGTGTCGCCCGGCAAGTATTCAGAGATCAGTGGCTTGGGGCAAAGTGCCCTGGTTCAGGGCGAGAGTGGTTTCGGCCTGATCGATGCGCAGGGTAACGAGCGGATGGCTCCCCAGTACCAGCTTATCGAGCCGCTCCAGAGCGAGCACGAAGGCTGGCTGCGTTTCGTCGAAGGTGAAAGCTGGGACGAGCGCCGTGTTGGCGTGATGGACGCGCAGGGCAGGGTGCTGCTGCCGGCGCGCTGGGATGGCATTGATCTTGATCTGGCCGATGGCCCGGCCGGAAAGGACAGCCAGTTGATCTTCCGCGTGCTCAAAGACGGCCGCATTGGCGCGCTGGATGCAGGCGGGCGCGAGCTGTTTCCGGCGAAGTTCGAGAGCGCCAGCCCACTGGACTACGGCAGTGTGCTGTACCAGGTGAGCGAGGGCGAGCGCACGGGTGTGTGTGATTTCACCACCGGCAAGTGCCCGGTTCCGGTTCGGTTTGACCGGGTATTCGAATACGACGGCGGGCAGGAGCCGCTGTTTGTTGTGAGCCTGGACGGTCGTTACGGCTTGATGGATGCGCAGGGCAATGCGGTCACGCCGTTGAAGTACGAGAAAGTTGAAGAGAGTGATGCGGGGCGGGGCCGCAATGGCGGCGCTCGCTTCACGGTGACCGAGAAGGGCAAGCGGCGACCCCTGCAGTTGCAGTGGAGTGAGGGAGCGTGGCATGTGAGCACGAAGCCTGTTGAAACAACCGTGCTGCATGAACCCTACGACGGACACCCCATGGCCAGCCTTATCCGCCCGGTGATCGAGGCGCGCTATCTACCGGCTGACCTGAATGACGATGCCGCCATTTCGCGCGCCTACGCCGAAGGCCGGCTTCGTGAGGCGCAGTATCCCAGCATCCAGCTCTCGGGGCCGCAGGCCTATGCGTTGTTCGAGCTGTTCCCCGAGGCGGATCGGGCGGCGCACCGGTTGTCCTTGCCGCATTGCAGGCAGCCAGATGGTTTCCGGCTGCTCATCGGCAGGGCGGCTGATGCTTCTGCCTGCGCGGACCCGGCCAGTGCTGGTCTGAGTTTCACTGATGCTGGCGACGGAAGCGTGACCTGCAAGGAATGTGCGGAGCTGAAACTGCCGGTGCGCTGGGTGCGTGCTGATCCGCCACCGCGCTGCACTGTGCCTGCTTGGTCGCAGCGTGAGGCGCAGCAGGCGTATACGAAGTGGCTGACTGCCTTTACGGCGGCCATGCAGCCGCTGAAGAAGGGAGCCAGCAAGGAGCAGTGGAAGGCCGAGGCTGAGAACCTGCGGGGTTCATTGGTACTCCAGTCGCGCGCAACCGCCATGCTGGTGGGGTTGACCACAAACCCGGAATCATTCGCAAAGGCGATGCAGGTGGATGCTGCCCAGCTGGGCGATGACCTGTTGCCGCGGTTGCTGACCTTGCTGGCAAGTGCTGAAGTGGTGGGGAGTGGCGGCTTGTATCCGGAGAACGAACCTGGCCTGGCCGATGCCTGCGCCGAGGTTTGGTACCTGCGGCTGCCGGCACTGGAATCGCGCCAAGCACAGGGCAAGTCGTTGCCCTTCACCAGCGGATACCAGCTGCCCCCATCGGGCCAGCTGCAACGCGACCGTTACCCCTTCGCCACGTTCACCCGCGAAGATGGCGTGCTGAAGCTCGTGGGCCTGTCACGCGAGCTCGCGCAGGCGCTGCTCGTCGTCGGCGGCAAATGACCGCGGACGCGGCATTGCTCGTAGAGCCGGGCTTGCCCGGCTGCTCTAGGCGCAACCACATCAACGCAACCAGACTCCAGCACAATGCCCAGCATCGCTGCTAGCGACTTGCTGTTTGGGGCGGCGGATGCGTCGCATCGCATTGTCGTGTGTCGAGTCTGCGGCGCGGCCCGTCAGACAGATGGCTCGTCGATGGCTGTTCGGGTGTTACGTTACCTTGAGACGTCCGAGCGAGGGTGTGAACCTGTCCCCTGAAATCGGACGCCAAGAAGTACGGGGTCAGGTAGCGGCTTTCAATTGCATTGCGTAGTCGTTTGGTGACACGAATCCGAGTGTCGAGCGTAGCCGGGTTGGGTTGTGGAAGCCGAGTACGAACGCATCTATGCGGTGTGGGATGAGACCGGATTGGATCTGGTGTGGAAGATCTCGTAGAGCCGGGCTTGCCCGGCTGCCTTTGACGTCGGCCCAGCCTGCGCAATGGACTCCGATCCACTCACTTCTGCTCCCGTGGCAGCGCTTGGCGGTATTGCCGCTTGTCGCCTTGCCGCTTGCCGTTCGGGTCGGTGTTGACGCAGATAAGGTCTCCACAAATGATGGCGTCGGAGGCTGTGTACGCCTGCAAGATGGCGTTGGCATGCTCGAAGCGGGTGTACTGTTCTTTTGGAGAGTGTCCGTATTTTTGTGTTCGGGCGACGTGGGCTGTCTTTTGACAGCCCGGCTTCTCAGTAAGGGCTCCGGATGAATCGGTCCCCGTAAAGTACGGCAAATTGGTTCATCGCGTTCTTCCAGCCGTGGCTGGTGCCTCCCCAGTTGGCCGTGATGTTGCGCAGCCCCAGCCAGATCAGCTTGATCGCCGCCTCGTCGGTGGGGAAGTGCCCTCGGGTTTTGATCACCTTCCGCAGCTGCGCGTTAACGCTCTCGATGGCGTTTGTGGTGTAGATGACGCGACGGATCTCAGGTGGAAACGCGAAGAAGGGTATGACGCGGTCCCACGATCGTCGCCAGGCCTGGGCTACCGAGGGGTAGCGTTTGCCCAGCGGCGAGCCATCCAGCGCCTCCAGGGCCTGTTCAGCCGCCTCTGCATTGATGGCCTGGTAGATGGGCTTCAGCTCGGCTGCGAGGGCCCTTCGATCCTTCCAACCGGCGTAATCCAAGCTGTTGCGGATGAGGTGCACGATGCAGGTCTGCAGGGTCGCCGCCGGATAGACCGCCGCCAGCGCCTCGGGCATGCCCTTAAGGCCATCGGTCACCGCTATCAGTACGTCCTCCACGCCGCGCGTTTTGAGGTCGTTGAAGACTTTCATCCAGAATTTGGCCCCTTCTGTGTTCTCGATCCAGATGCCCAGGATGTCGCGACTTCCATCAGGTAGAACGCCTAATGCCAGATAGATCGCTTTGTTGCGCACTACACCCTCGTCGCGCACTTTGACGCG